>JADFGH010000304.1 GCA_022567775.1 Pseudomonadota bacterium
GTGAGCAACATTTGCTGCTGAAAACGCGGCAAATCGCTGGTCTCGTTTCCCGCATCAACAGGCTCGACGGCAGCCGATTTCTCGTCACTATCGGCTAATGGTGAAGATGATGCTTGCGCCGGCCTTTCGTTGGGCAATTCCTGCGGTAATTCCTCAGTTGTCGTCCCGAACACGTCACGAAGGATATTCGCAACTCGCGGCGTCAAATACAGAACAGGCGCTACCGAATCAGTAATGGCCGACTGTTGGTCGATAGCGTCGGGATCGGTGGGAGTGTGGTCAACTACATGGACCGTCAGCGCACCTGCCGGAAGTTCAAGGCTTTTCAGCTCGCGACCTACCTGGTGATCACATGGAACGACGAAACTACTCGCAGCGTGAGCTGTGGCGCTCAGCATCAGGACCACGGCAAGTACCGACAAGCCCGAAATGATGGTTTGCTTTGGATGTATTCTGAAATCCACGGCGACCTCCATTCCTGGTACAGCCGAGCAAACTAGCGTGATACATCAGTATAACAGCACGATCTGCCAGTACAAATCGTCTGATTGCTGAGGCTCAGGTGCCGATGCGCGCTGTCTGTGTCGGGGCTGCCTCAATCTCTCGTAATACCGCCATGTCTGTAACAATGTCTGCGGCCTGGTCAAGGTGCACGTCAGGCACCTCCAGTTTTTCCAGTTCCTCGATGGTGGCAATGGCGTCGAGATGCATTGCAGCGCGTCGCGCGTTTTCTCGCTCGAGGCGACGATTCATGCTTTCCTCACGCTCTGCCAGGCGTTTTTCCATGTTCAGAGAGACGGTCTTCTTGGCCCGTACTTCTTCAATGTCACGGATGCCCTCAACCAGATACTGGTAATCCGGGTCTCCCTGGCTGCGCTGGTGATGGCTTGCCAACAAGGTGTTGATCGTGCTGTCCAGGGGTTCGCCTGGTCGAAACCTGGTCGTCTTGATCGTATCCCACGGTAATGCGCTTTCACGGACGCTTTCACCGACAATCGTCGCATCAATGTGTGAGGGCAACGTAATATCCGGATCAACGCCGCGATGTTGGGTGCTTTCCCCGGTAACGCGGTAGTACTTGCCGATCGTCAGTGTCAGCTGGCCCAGGCCTTCGTCGTCCGGCCGGCGAACATACTGATCCAGCGAATACAGATTCTGCACTGTGCCCTTGCCGAAGGTTTGCTGTCCGATAATGACGCCACGCGCATAGTCCTGCATCGCGGCCGCAAAGATTTCGGAGGCGGATGCACTGTAACGGTTTACCAGGACAGCCAGCGGGCCATTGTATGCAACTCGAGGCACCGGATCCGGATCGTCCAGCCGGCTGATGCGGCCATTCGAATTTCGCAGTTGCACGACAGGCCCATTGTCGATGAAGAGCCCCGAAAGTGCGGTTGCTTCCGTAAGATGTCCGCCACCGTTGTCTCGCAAGTCGATAATCAGACCGTCAATGCCCTGGTCCTCCAGTTCGCCGATCAAACGCTTGACGTCCTTCGTCGTACTGGTGTAATTCTTGTCGCCGGTGCTCAGTGCCCGGTAATCCCGATAAAAGCTCGGCACTTCGATGACACCGATGTTCCAGTCACGCCCGTCCCTGGGAACCGTGATTACTTCGCTCTTGGCGGCTTGTTCCTCGAGCTTCACCTGGTTACGAGTGAGGCTGAGAATTCTTTCCTCCGCGCCCGGCAATTCGCCGGCCGGCATGATCTGTAGTCGCACTATGGTGTCGGCCTCGCCACGTATCAGCTGCACGACGTCATCGAGGCGCCAGCCGACAACGTCAACCAGTTCGCCATCGGCACCCTGTGCCACGGCTGTAATCCTGTCTTTAGGCTGCAATACGCCATCGATCGCGGCCGGACCGCCGGGAATGATATTGATGACCATTACGAAGTCATCCTCGATCTGCAGTGACGCGCCAATACCAAAGTACGACAGGCTCATCTGGATTCTGTATTCCTCGGAATTTCGTGGCGACAGATAGCTCGAATGGGGATCCAGTGTATGTGCGAATGCATTCATGAAGGTCTCGAAGACATCGTCACTCTTGACCTGGTCCATGCGCTTCAGGAATCGTGAATAACGCTTCTCGAGGACCTCCTGCGTTTCTTCCCAGTTTTTTTCCGCAAGCGCCAGGCCGAGGGCGTCATTCTTGACACGCTTGCGCCATAACTCGTCCAGCTGCTCGGTCGTTTCTAACCACGGCAGTTCCTCGCGATCGAAGATGTACTCTTCGTCGACCGAAAAATCAGGTTCGGTCTCGAGCATGGATAGCGCGAATTTCAGGCGCTGGCGAACGCGGGTTCGGTATACCTCAAACATTTCAAAGACGGGATCCAGCGGTTCCGAGCGCACCATATCGTCCAGTCGATAGCGGTTTTTCTCGAATGCCTCGATATCAGACGCCAGCAAATACATGCGATTGTTGTCCAGGGCCTCGATATATCGGTCCAGCACCTTCGATGACAGTTCATCATCCACAGATGCATGCCGATAGTGGGACTTCTGGATGAATTCGGTAACCAGCTGGCCGATTTTCTCGTGGCGAGCTACCGGTGCCAGCTTTTCCTGAGCAGTGACGTAGTCCTGCCCGTCGAAAAGCGCGACGGCTTCCCTCAGCAGCTCGCTTTGGGCCGCCGCCGGTGAGACGACGCCCACCATAAGCAAAAAGGCCAAGGCACTGATGAGCCGCACAACGATTCTCATGAGGGTCTCCTTTTTGGTATGGCACGCCTTGGTAAGGGGGCTCCCGGCGTACCGGCCGGTGTCACACGGGCGGGTGTGTGTCGTACGGCCTTGCAGGTATCTCCAACCACCACTTCACAACGACGGTCGGGATGAATGAATGAGTGCGTTTTCTCGCTCGCGTGCGTTTTCTCGCCCGCGCCCGCCTTCTCGCTCGCCACGGGAGTCTATCTGCCCATGGCCTGTTCCGCAACCGGAAATCGGCCGATTTTTGACGGAAAGCCGTCAGATCAACCTTCGGTGATGCGCCGGGTGGCTGAACTGACGACTGCCCGTCAGTTCGAAGCATCGGCTATAATTCACAAGTATGAGCGAATCGCGCGAATCGTCAAGTACGATCGAACTCGACATACGAGGAATGCACTGCGGTTCGTGCGTTTCGCTGGTGGAGAAAGCACTGCACGGCGCACGCGGTGTTCGCACGGCCAGCGTGAATCTGGCGACGCAACACGCAACTGTGCTGCTGCAAGCCGACGCCGGTCCGCCTGATCCGGACGACCTCGTGTTGGCCGTGCGCAAAGCGGGTTACGACGCCGATCCGGTCGATGCCCGTACGGCCGCTTCCCGCAACCGCGCCGACGAGCGCGCGGTCGTGCTTCGAGCGCAGATT
>JADFGH010000016.1 GCA_022567775.1 Pseudomonadota bacterium
GGAAACATATACGGTGTGTCTCGGTCGATCGGAATAAATTCAACTGCCATCTTGCTTCCCTTTCACTGGCTTTTCGCGGTAACGTTATTTTACCGGACTAACAATGGAAAGTCCGACAGGCTCCTAGCGGCCAACAATCGTTCCCTGGTATCGATGAAATCGAACAGGACCGGACGCGTAACGTATAGCGAATGCCGTTTCGCAAGTTCCGCAGGTGCAAATGCATCAACAGGACCGGACGCATTGCCGAAGGTGACCATTACACCGTGTGGCCGTAACGCATCGAGTGACGAGAAAAACGTATCCCGGCCGATTGAATCGTACACTGCTGCGACACCCTCACCGCCAGTCAACGCCCTGACTTCTGCCGCGATGTCGCTGCTGTCCGCCATGATGACATGGGCGCAGCCCTGGGAGCGCGCAAGCTCCGCTTTTTCATCCGTACTCACTACGCCGATGACGGTAGCGCCGAGATGCTTGGCCCACTGGCTCGCAAGCGACCCAACACCGCCGGCCGCCGCGTGCAGCAGCACCGGGTCGCCTTTCTGAACAGGATAACTTCGCCGCAGCAGGTACCAGGCGGTCAGGCCTTTGAGCATGACTGCCGCCGCCTGCTCGTCAGAGATCCCCTTGGGCACCGGCACAAGCTGCCACGCCGGAAAGTTGCGGCACTCCGAATAGGAATCCGCAGGTCTGCCCGAGTAGACAACGCGGTCTCCAGGCTGCACATCGCTTACCCCGGGTCCTACGGCTTCGACAATGCCCGCGGCTTCACTGCCCAGGCCTGTTGGCAGGTCCATTGGATACAAACCGGTGCGATGGTAGGTATCGATAAAATTCAGGCCAATGGCCGTGTGCCGGATGCGTGCTTCGCCCTCGCCGGGTTCGTCGAGCTCGATCTCTTCGTAACGCAGTACCTCAGGCCCGCCATACTCGTACATTCTGATAGCGTGTGTTTTCATTTTTCTCGCCGTGGTTTTTCGAAACGACAGCATATCGGAGCGTGCCCGGAAACCAAAGGGCTTGTGGGAGCGGTTTTTGTGGGAGCGGCTTCAGCCGCGATTCCCTATAATGTTTTTTATGGGACGAGTTGATAAAAAGATCGCACTGGTTACCGGTGCGGCACAGGGACTGGGGGCGGCCATTGCAGCAATGCTGGCGAATGAAGGCGCTAAAGTCGCATTGAGTGACATCAATATTGATGGCGCCAGGAAGGTGGCCAGCGGAATTAACCGTGACCATCCGGACCGCGCGATCGCGATAGAGCAGGATGTTACGGATGAGGCTGGGTGGCAACGCGTGCTGCAACAGGTGCAGTCAGATTTTGGCGGCCTGAACATCCTTGTGAATAACGCGGGCATCGGCTCGATTGCCAGTGTCGAAGATGAGTCATACGAAAACTGGCGGCACGTACATGCGGTCGACCTCGACAGTGTATTCCTCGGCTGCAAGTACGCCGTGCCGGTTATCGCCGAGAGTGGTGGCGGTTCCATCATCAACATTTCCTCGATATCCGGCATCATTGCCGGCCATAACCTGGCGGCCTACAACTCGGCCAAAGCCGCTGTCAGGCACCTGTCGAAATCCGTCGCGTTGCATTGCGCCCGCGCCGGCAACAACATTCGTTGCAATTCGGTACATCCGGTATTCATCGATACACCGATCCTCGACGGGATGGCGAAGGGCGGGGACAGAAAGGCTGCGCTGCAAAAACTGGGGCGGCAGATTCCGATCGGCCGAGTCGGGCAACCCGATGATGTGGCTTACGCCGTCTTGTACCTTGCGTCCGACGAATCGAATTTTGTGACCGGAGCAGAATTGAAAGTGGATGGTGGCATCAGTGCAATGTAGTTTTGAGGGTCTCGGGTGATGGGCGAAACTGTGGCAATCGCTGGCGCCGGACACGCTGCCGGTCAGGTTGTCGCCACGCTGCGGCAGAAAAAATTCGATGGAACAATACTGCTGATCGGCGAGGAGCCCTGGCTCCCCTATCAGAGACCACCTTTGTCGAAGAAATTCCTTGCCGGTGAACTGCCCGCAGAGCGGTTGCATTTCAAACCAGAAAGTTTTTATGACGATCCAGGCATAGCGGTACGACTCGGGACGCGGATCGATGCAGTCGATCGCAGCAGCAAGACACTGCACACGGCTGACGGCAAAACGCTGGCGTTCGACAAGCTGGTATTCGCAACCGGCGCGCGGCCGCGGCTCCTTGATTTACCTGGCGTCGATCTCGACGGCATTCATTATCTGCGCACCATCGCAGACGTGACCGGCATCCGAAAGCAGCTAAAAGAGGGTGCACGGCTGACCATAGTCGGCGCCGGCTATATCGGCCTTGAAGTCGCAGCCGTTGCATCGCAGCTCGGCGCGATCGTTACCGTTATCGAGATGGAAGACCGCGTGATGAGCCGCGTCGTCTCGCCGCAGCTATCGAAGTTCTATCAAAATGAACACGCCTCGCATGGCGTAAAACTTTTATTGTCGACCGGCATTTCCGGATTTAGTGGCGATGGACAGGTCGCGGCTGTCGATCTGTCAAACGATGATCAGGTTGCAACGGATCTGGTGGTGATCGGCATCGGCGTCGTGCCAAATACTGAACTGGCGTCTGACGCCGGACTCGACGTTGACAACGGCATCGTTGTCGACGATCACTGTCGAACATCCGATGCCGATTTTTTCGCGGTTGGCGACTGCACGTATCACCCAAACGATATCCTCGGATATCGCGTGAGACTGGAATCGGTGCATAACGCCCTGGAGCAGGCAAAAACCGCGGCCAGCAATATCTGTGGCGAGGAATCCTGCTATGCGCAGGTGCCGTGGTTCTGGTCAGATCAATACGATCTCAAATTGCAGATAGCCGGACTGTCGCAGGGATATGACCAGGTAATCGTTCGCGGCGATCCGGACAGCCGGTCATTTTCCTGTCTGTATCTGCGCGACGGTCAGTTAATCGCAGTCGATGCGGTGAACAGCCCGAAAGATTTCATGCAATCAAAGGCGCTGATCGCGGCACACGCTGTCATCGATCCGGAAACGCTTGCGAATCCGGAAATCGAATTAAAAAATATGAATGATTCGTAGGAGCCCGGTGGGCCGGGCTCCTACAATAGCTATTCGGTTTCGATGGTCGCTTTTGGCAGGATAATGGTGAGGCTACCGTGCATTGATACCGGGCCATCGATCGCAGAGTAGGCGCGTGCTGTCAGCGATTCCACAGCCTCGCTGTTCATGCCGGCAAACTTGCCAGTGCCGCCGCTTACCCGGGCTGTACCCAGCGCGCCCGGACCTTGTGTCATGATACCGAAGAAGGATCCCTTCCAGCTGTCGCCCGAACTCCAGCGCGCCGGCACCACGATTTCCCGCAGGTATGGCCAGTAATTTTCAACCTGATCGACCAGCAGGGTTCCCTGACCCGGAAGGTAAATATGCCAGGCACTGTTGACGAGAGCCTGGGAATTGATCAATGCAGTTTGTTCTGAATCAGTCGAGAACTTGATACCAAGTCCCACGGCATTGCCTCGACTGTTCTTTAGCAAAACCACGGCGATGCGTGTATCCACGATAGCCGGTTCCCACAGGTCGACTACACGATCGGGGTGCGTATTGACAGTCGACTCGCCATTGTCTGTGTAGAGAATCGTGTCCCCTGGTACCGCGGTGTACGTGACATCCAGGTGTTTTTCATTCAAAACCGCAAGCGGGGAAACCGACCCGTGTCCGGTGAACGGGTTGTAGTACATCCCGGCAGCAAACAGCGCAGCGCCAACCAGCATGCCGATCAGTAATGAAACCACGTACTTCATTCCTCGTCACCCAGTTGGCCGATCAACGTCGTGATCAGTTCGATACGCTCGCCGGCACTGAAATCCTCGTTCTCAATATCCGTGATGAATCGTTCCCTGACAGTACCGGTTAATGTTTCGAAGTCCCGGGTACCCGCAATCATCCTGCCACTGCGGTGACCCTCGGCTGAAGCAGCGAGATTCATTTGCAGATAGACAGTGCCTCGCGCCGGGAGATGCAGCACCCACTCAATGAACGGGCCGGTTTCCTCCGACGCATTGGCAAGCCGGCTGGCGACACCAATAACAACATCGTTACGGTCGCGGATCTTGAACATTTCTGCCTGAAGATTGCCGAACAGCTCGTCTCCCGGCCACTCGAGTCCTGCCGGCAAGGCATTATCCGTACCGACCAGGCCGACCAGGATGCGGTCGCGTGGCAAATCGATGCGAAAAATTTCGGAATTGCCGCCGTTCGCCTGTACCGTCATTAGCGACGGCTCCCGATGCAGGTCTACGGCCGGCACCGAGTACGTCAGCACACCGGCCCCGACGAGGCCCAACAAAATGCCGGAAATAAAGGTCTTGAACAATCGGCTCACCCGGTAAAAAATTGGCAACGGCTGCCTGATACAGCCCCTAACAGGGCGGAGTTTAGTTAAATTGGCGCGTCATCTCAGCATTTCCGTAACGAATTGTGATCCAGTCCGCATTTTCCCCCAATCCTGAACCAATTCGACCGCTGCGGCACTGCGCGCGGATTCAGCCGATTCAGTACAATCCGGCATCCCCTGCCGGGGGCAGGCATGCGACAGGATTTCTGCAACACCGACGATCAACGATGAAAGCTATTTGCCTATGGTCAGGCCCGCGTAACGTGTCGACGGCGCTTATGTACAGTTTCGCGCAACGACGCGACACGCTGGTCGTCGATGAGCCGCTGTATGGACATTTCCTGCGCGTGACCGGAACCATCCATCCTGGCCGGAATGAAGTCCTGGCAGCGGTGAATTGTGACGGCGACGCAGTCATGCGCGAGCTGCTCGCCCGGGAAGGCGACCCGACTCGGGACGTCCTTTTCATGAAGCAGATGGCACATCACCTGGTCGACGTTGACCGGGCTTTCATGCGCAAGACCCACAATATTTTCCTGGTACGCGATCCGCAACAGATGTTGCCATCACTCACGATCCAGATGCCGCACGCAAAACTTGCGGATACCGGCCTTGAAACCCAATGGCATCTTTATCGCGAGTTGACTGACGCTGGCCAGCAACCGGCAATACTCGACTCGCGTGAGTTGTTGCTCGACCCTGGCGCCGTGCTGGAGAAACTGTGCGCGCACCTGGAGATTCCCTACACCGACGACATGCTGAGCTGGCCTGCCGGGGCGCGGCCGGAGGATGGTATCTGGGCACCTCACTGGTATCAAGCCGTGCACAGGAGCACCGGGTTTTCGGTCGAAGTTGCAAAAGATGATTTTCCGGAGAGACTCGAGCCGTTGCTGGCAGAATGTAAACCCTGGTACGACAAGTTATATGAGCACGCCATACGTGCCGACACTGGAGAATAGTTTTGCAAGCCCCCGATCCGCGAAATCAGAAAATCAAGATCTACGTGAACGGCGAACTGCTGCCGAGATGCGACGCAAAGATCTCCGTGTTCGACAGCGTCGTGCAAGGTGGCGATGCCGTATGGGAGGGCTTAAGGGTGTACAAGGGCCGGATCGCTGCGCTCAGTGGTCATCTGCAGAGACTGCAGAATTCCGCCAAAACGCTGGCATTCACGGCCACGCCGACCAGCGATGAAATTCGCCAGGCGCTGTTCGCCACCCTGGAGGCGAACGGCATGACTGACGAAACACATATTCGTCTGACGCTGACGCGTGGCGAGAAAATCACCTCCGGGATGAATCCGAAGCTCAATCAGTCGGGTTGTTCGCTGATCGTGCTTGCGGAATGGAAGCTACCGGTATACGCGGACTCCGGCATCAGCGTCATTACCTCATCCATCCGACGCAACACGCCCGAATGTCTCGACTCGAAGATTCACCACAACAATCTCCTGAACAACATTCTTGCAACAATCGAGGCCAATGTGGCACAGGTCGACAGCGCGCTGATGCTCGATGTTCACGGTTACCTGTCTGAAACCAACGATACCAATTTGTTCCTGGTGATTGACGGCGTGTTGTTGACGCCCTATGCCGATAGCTGCCTGCCGGGATTAACCCGGCAAATGATTCTCGATATTGCCGCCCGGGAAAAGATGCCGGCCAAAGAGAAAAATCTGTCGTTAACAGAGCTGTATACGGCTGACGAAGTATTCACGACCGGCACGATGGGGGAATTGACGCCGGTACTGATGGCTGATGGCCGCACGATAGGTGATGGCAAGGCCGGCGAGCTGACGAAGAGACTGCAGACGCTGCATCGCCAGTACGCCTATGATCACGGCGAGGCATTGCCGTTCGCGTGAATTAATGCTCTGTAATCGTGACTAGGAACAACCATCCTGCGAGTAGTAATTCGCGAGATACTCCTCGAAGCTGATCTCGTCCGATTGCTCAATCTCCTGTTGCCGCTTGATGGAATTCCGCGCCTCATCCTCGTAAACGCGCAGGCGCTCGCCGCCCAGTGGCTCGATTTCGAAAAAGTACTCCTTGTGTCCCCGGGCATTGGCCATCGCGAAGTGATAAAACGCCATTTTGGTCTGCCGTAATTCTTCCAGGACACGCGCAGACGGCGTGGCCTCCGGGTTTTTGATCAACTCGGTTTGAGCGTCTACGGCCTGCACGTAGTCGTTGCCACCCTCACCACGATCTATGATCTCGGCAATCGCCCTGACATCGCGCATGATCTCCGTTGCCCATTCAGTCAACGGGCGCTCCGACCCGCGGTCGATAAGCCGGAATTCCGGGTCACGACCCTTAGTCGCCGTTCCCGAATGATTGGCTGCATTCTCTCGCCACAGGGCGTCGTCAAACTCCGGGCTGTCCTGCAACAGGCAATAAATGAGAAATGCCTCCATGAATCGCATCGCGTTCTGATTGATGCCGACGGGATCAAATACATTCAGATCCAGCGACCGCACTTCGACATACTCAACGCCCCCGCGACGCAAGGCCGCGGTCGGACGCTCGCCTGACATTGCAACGCGCTTCGGTCGTATTGGACTGTAGTACTCGTTCTCAATCTGCAGTTGATTAACGTTCAGTTGCCGCCGCTCACCATCGGCGTCGATGCCGATCTTTGCGAAGGCCGGATCCGGCGTGCAGATCGCACAACTAAGGTCGCTGATATAGTCATCGACGCTATTCAGCGATATGTTGATGCGAGCCTGCGCCTTGTTGCTGTATCCCAGGTCGCTCATTCGCAGCGAGGTGCCAAACGGCTGGTAGAAAGTATCTTTGTCGAAACTCGGCATTATCGAGTCGTCCGTGCCAAAAAATGACTTGCAAAGTGCCGGTGAAGCGCCGAACAGGTACAGGGCCAGCCAACCCAGCCGCCGAAAGTTGCGCACCATACTGAAATAGGACTGGGAGCGAAAATCGTCTTCGTCTTGCGAGGATTCTTCGAGGTCCTGGAATACAGGCCAGAATGCACCTGGCAGCGAGTAGTTGAAGTGTACGCCCGCAATTGCCTGCATCTTGCGACCGTAGCGGTATCCCAGGCCATTCCGGTAAACCGTTTTCATCCGGCCAACGTTCGAACTTCCGTATTGCGCGAGCGGAATGCCACTGTCATCAGACATCAGGCATGGCATGCTCGTCGTCCACAAAAGCTCATCGCCAATGCGTTCGTAAGTAAACTGGTGAATCTCGCAGAGAACACGCAAAGTTTCCCAGGTATTCGCGTACGCAGGGGTTACGAATTCGAGTAACGCCTCTGAGAAATCTGTCGTTATGAAGCGATTGGTCAGGGCTGAGCCAAGGGCAATCGGGTGCGGCTGGCCTGACAGCTTGCCGTCGCCGCCCACCCGCAGCGATTCCTTTTCAACGCCTTTAAGGCCGCCGGACAAGACCCCGGGGGGTGCTGCGCTGGCCAGCCGCGCTATACGTTCTTCAATTATCCTGCTCAATCCAGGCTGTCTCCGGCTATAGCTGACCACTAACGGCCCAGGCAGGACTATACAGGCGACCCTTAAATGTGCCAACGGCGCAATTTTCGGCATCGAAACTTGATGGCTTATTGTTCGGTTAGTCTGTGGCTGAGCGGTAATTGGTCTATCATTGGATAGCCGCAACGAACGGCATCACGACATGGCCCCAGTCTTCCGACAATTCCTGCCCGTGCTTTCTTTAGCGTGCGTTTTCATGTTGTTCAGCGATCCTGCACACGCATTGCGTTGCGGCAGCCGGCTCGTCAAAGACGGCATGCACGAATCACGAGTCATCGAGTTATGTGGCGAGCCGGTCTCGAGGCGTCACCTGGGCTACGTACTGCGACCCTACATACTCAAACGACCTGCAGGCATCCTCGGGACACACTACACAAGGCATGTTTACAGCGGCTTTCATGAGGAGCTTCTCGTTACTGAACTGGTGTTCAACTTCGGACCGCGGAAATTGATGCGTGTCCTGAGATTTGAAGGTGGCCAGCTAACATTAATTCGCACTGCGGGCTACGGCTATCACGAAAAAAATCGCTGACAGTCAGTTTAATGGGGACTCATTCACAATCCTGATCCCGCGAAAGGTCTATTATTTGCAAGGGCAGCCCCGCAAAATAGTTCGCACGGAGAAAATTGACTGATGGATGATGCACACAAGAGAAGAATTCGCGATGCCAATGCCGGACCGGCCACATTGATCAGTGAGGGCTGCCAGATCAAGGGTGTTGTTACCGGCAGAGGAAATTTCATGATAAGCGGTGAAGTCGAAGGCGATTGTGACATTGAGGGCACCGTCACCCTGGCGAAGAACGGTCTCTGGCGTGGCACGATAAAGGCGGATTCGGTCATTGTAGCCGGGACGGTCGAGGGCGAAATCGACGCGTCAGGTCGGGTCGAGATCAGTGATACGGCCAGGATCTCGGGGACGGTTTGCGGGGATTCGATTACGGTCGCCGAGGGTGCAATCGTTGAGGGCGTGATGCGGACTAAACGGCCAGAGAAAGCAACGGAATGTGTTGAAAAGCGCGGGGCGAAAGAACAGGAACAGGGGTCGAACCAAGGTTTTCGCCCAACCGGAGAAGGCATTGGTAAAAAGTCAGGGTAATGTCGAAAACCTCGGTTCGACCCCTGTTTTCGGTGGCAACTGGCGCAGCATCAGCTGATTATGTCATGACTCACGGACCGGCAAACGAGCCTCCGGGGTCGCAAACCCGTGCAAACCAGAGGCATCAAGGGCGCCTCCGCGCGGCCGCCTGCGCCGTCCTCGTCATTATCGATCAAAAAACAGGCGAAGTGGTAAACTACGCGGGTCAGGACAACAACGCATGTTCCGCATGGCCTGAGTGCACCGCGAGGCTGACGCAGAACTGGTCGAAAAATAAAAAATGGTGACCGACGGTCATGTTGGCAGACCCGATTATTGAATCTGCCGGCGCCGTCCGAGTCTGTATAAAGAGATGACCAGCAGAATTCTACCCAGATATGTGATCCTCGTGTCGGCCCTCACGCTGGTCGTTATCGGCATCATGTTGTCCATTTTCTACGGCCAGTACCGCTGGCTTGCCAGCGGCATCGTATCCAGCAGCGTTGAGCAACACGAGATCAGCTTGAGTGCCAGCTTCGAACGACAGGCCAGAGGACAGCTGCATCGCATAGCGGATTCCTTGTCCACAACCGACAGCGATGACTATGGGGCGCAACTCCTGGTGCTAAGCCGGGCCATTGCGGGCAGTGACGACCTGGTGGGTCTGAGATACGTACAGTCAGGCGGAATTAATGTGCAATCCGGCGAGCCCGTCGATGATCCCGTAGCCGATGGCCATGTCCTGCGCGCGGACCATCTGTACATGTCATACGCCGTTCGGCGCGATGAGGTCGAAATGGGTACTTTGCTCAGTGGATATTCACTGGCAAACCTGTCTCAGGAATTACAAGCGTTCGAACAGCGGTTGGTACAGCAGGGCACGCAGCGTCGTCAGGACAGCCTGTTTTGGGTCGGCGGCGCCACCCTGGTTATGCTCGGACTCTGCGGCGTGGTCATCTGGCTGATTGCTAAAACACAGGCCCAGCGCATTCGCGAATTGAAGGTACAGGCGCAAAAACTGAGCGAATCAGATTTCGGTGAACCTCTGCAGGTTTTGCATGGTGACGAACTCGGAGATCTCGCTGAAGTTTTCAATGACATGCGTGACAAGCTGCGGCGCACGACCATTTCGAGGGATTACGTCGACAGTGTTTTGTCCAGCATGAACGAAGCGATCATTATTACCTCTGCGGACGGCACAATCATACGCATTAACGAGGCAACGTCTCGCCTGCTCGACTACCCGGCCGATGAACTCGTCGGTCAGAACGTGGACATTATCGTTGACCGGAAAAAAGGGCGGCCACTCGAACCGGATTCAGGCTCAGGCGTACCACGCGAGGCTTTTCTGCTGACGAAATCGGGCGAGCAAATACCCATTTCCTATACGAGCTCATCTATTTGTAATGATGATGGGCTGCCCGGCGATCGTATCTATGCCGCCCAGAACATTACTGAGCGGCGAAAAGCAGAAAGAAGAATTCGCTACCTGGCGAGAATAGATGCGCTGACCAAAATACCGAACCGCATGCAGTTCCAGCACTTGTTGCAACGAGCGATAGCGAGGGCCCGCAGATCAAACAAGAGCCTGTGCCTGTTCTACATCGATGTTGATAAATTCAAGGACATTAATGACACTTTCGGCCACCTGGCCGGCGACACCGCACTGGAGACGGTGGCAGAACGTCTGACATCGGCGTTGCCCCGTGATGCGGTCATTGGCCGGCTCGCCGGAGACGAGTTCGCAGTCATCGTGAATAAACTTGGCGCCGACACCGACGCTCGGCCAGCCCTGGACAAACTTGCTCAAACGGTACTCGACCGCCTGGCAGACCCGTTCTTGGTGCAGGGACATGAAGTGTTTATGACAGCCAGCATGGGTATTGCTTTTTACCCGTCAGATGCACGCAATGTCATTGACCTTATCCGCAATGCCGATGCCGCGCTTTACCATTCGAAAAAGAACGGTGGCAACGTTTTCTCCTACTACCGGCCTGAGATGAACGAGGCGGCGGTTGAACGCCTGATGACCAAGAGCAGGCTTAAGCGCGCATTCGAACGCAACGAACTCCTGGTCCACTACCAGCCGAAGTACGACATCCAAACCGGCAAGGTGATCGGCGCCGAGGCCCTGGTGCGATGGGAGCTGCCGGATCGCGGAATAATAATGCCCGCAGATTTCATCCCTATCGCGGAAGAATCGAACCTGATAATCGAGATTGGCGAGTGGGTTCTCGACCGGGTTTGTGAGGATTTTCGACACTGGCAGCGTTCAGTTTCGCCAGCCCGCATTGCCGTCAACTTGTCACTCAAGCAGTTGAAACAGCCGAACTTCATCGGCCGCATCAGTTCAATATTGCGAAGCTACGAAGTCTCACCGACCTCGCTTGAACTGGAAATCACGGAAACTACGCTGATGGAAAATCCGGAACGTACAATTAAATTGCTGGACGAGCTTTACTCGCTCGGATTGCATCTCGCGATTGACGATTTCGGCACTGGCTATTCATCGCTGAGCGCTTTGCAGCAATTCCCGATCAGCACCTTGAAAATCGACAAATCGTTTGTTCGCCACGTAGCCACAAGTGCGGATGATGCGACGATTGTCGGGACCATCATTCACATGGGCAGGGCCCTTAAGATGGACGTTGTTGCCGAGGGAGTCGAAACCGAAGAGCAACTGAATTTCCTGCAACAGATGGATTGTAATTACGTGCAGGGACTCCTGTTCGGCGAACCGATGAGTTCGGACAATTACCTGGAATTGCTGTTGTCGCAGGTGGACGGCACCGACGAGCATCGCGCCCTGTTTGCATGAGTCCCGCAAATCCTCACTAATTGGCTGGTTTTTCAACCAGTTAATCGGCAACTTCACTAGTTGGCAACGACATGATTAAATATCGCCACGCCAATGCCGGCGGGTTGCCGGTCAGCGGCATGCCTCAACAGCCCTCAACTTAAGTCAGGATAATGAAAAATTTCATCAAACTTATTTGCAGTGTCTCCGTATTGTTTGGCGTACAGTCGGCACTCGCCTGTGACTATCCGCATCGGGTACTGATTCCGAACGGTACGACAGCAACCAAGGAAGATATGCTCGAGGGTCAGCGCGGCGTAAAGAAATTTGTCGCTGATATGGAAGTTTATCTTGAGTGCATTATTGACGAAGAGAAAATGTCCCGGGCCGTTTTGGAAGATCTCGACCCGGATGACGAGCAGCAGCGCGAAGACCTGCTTAATAAGAAATACAATGCAGCTGTTGATGAAATGGAGAGACTTGCAGCCCAGTTCAATGTCGAGGTTCAGGCTTACAAGGCCAAGGAAAAGTCCTAAACAGAATCGCCTCGTCCGAGCCCGCCCCGGCGGGCGATGTGCGAATGCCTCAAGAAGTGGAAATGCCCGTCAACCCTCGGGCGTTTTTTTGTTCCAATGCGCCGGCACCGGTTTCACAAAGAGTCGATTTCTTTTTTCAGGTCGAAGCGTTTCTCCGTGATAATACGCTCGAGCACCTGGATGCGTTCCTCAAGCACTTCGATTTTTGCGAGTGTGTCCTCCAGTTCCTCGTT
>JADFGH010000017.1 GCA_022567775.1 Pseudomonadota bacterium
GTCGTCGAAGCGTTTACCGATCTCCCGATTGAACAAGCCGTGGCGGCCCTGAGTCTTGCGTTGCGAGACGAGGATCCAGCCGTGCGAATGCATGCAGTCGATGCGCTTGAGGAGATCGGTGGCGAAATTGCGTTCCAGACACTAATGCAAGCACGAGTGGACGACGACCCGGATGTGGCTGAAGCTGTCAGCGAGTCATTGTCGTTATTGGGCGGGCAGCATCCGGATTAGTCATGCCGACGGGAGTCTGGAACCAGTCGGGCGTTACGATGAGCAGGTCGCACGGCAGGTACTCGAGTGTTCGCTCTGCCGTGGCGCCAATAAACAGCCGTTTCCAGCGATTTCTCGAGACAGCGCCCATTACCACGACATCGGCTTCGACACTCTTTGAGAACTCCGGCAACTCCTCATGCGTTACCCCCGCAACGAGGTGTGATCTCTCGGCGTCAATGCCGTGGAAATTTACGACTTCGTTGAAGCGTTTCTCGTGCTGCTCATGCATTTGTTTCTCGATTTCATCGAACGGCAACGATACTGGAATGTATGCGTTCGCAGTGGCGGTCGCAACGGCGATACGTGGATCGTAGGAGTGAAATGCGCGAACTTCTGCGTTGGTCGCATCGGCGAGCGCTTTAGTGATGACCAGGATCTCATCGTCCAGTGCTGCCGGTTTGTCGTGTTCATGTAAAGGATCGATGGCGGCAACAAATGTCGGCTTATCCGAAATATCCTGCGGTTTGACCAGCCACAGCGGTACCGGGCAGATCCGAATCAGGTTCCAGTCGGTGTTGGTCAGCAACGCGCGCGAGACGGCGGAATGATGGTGCGTATCCTTGAATACGATATCGGCGTCGCAGGCGATTGCATGTCGGACAATGCCTTCGTACAGCGGATGATCCCAGGTTGACGTCGTATTGACGACGAGGCCGGATTCGCGGAGCGGCTCGGCTAACAACTCGAGACGCCGCTTGAGGCCACCGAGGATATCCTCCTGGGCATTCTCAAGTGACGGGTAATTACCCAGGCGGCCATCGCTGAGATATTCGTTGTAATAGCAGATCAGTAACTCGAGTTCTGCGTCCAAATGCTTTGCGAGCCAGGCACCGCGCTTCATCGCGGGTTGCTCCACTACGTCCAGGTCAATGACACACAGTATCTTCGAGATTTCCTGCATTGCTTTTCCTTGTCTATGCTGTGCGGTCTTCAGCAATTTCTGACGGCATGCGGAACCAGTCCGGTTTGACGATCAGGAGATTGCAGGGCAGATGTTCAAGGGTTCGTTCTGCCGTGGCACCGATGAACAGCCGCTTCCAGCGATTCCTGGATATGGCACCCATGACCACGACGGCGGCATCTATATTACCGCAAAACTCTGGCAATTCTTCGTGGGTCAGCCCTGCGACAAGGTGTGCATTGGCGGAATCGATATTGTGCTTTTCGATAACTTCAGCAAACCGCTTTTTATGGTCTGCAATGACCTGCTGTTCAAGTTCTTCAAACGGTATTGACACCGGGATGTAGGCGTTCGCGGTCGCGCTGGCAATGGCCATACGAGGATCATAGGAATGGAACGCCCGCACCTCGGCGCCGGTGGCGTCTGCCAGCGTCTTGCAGAGATCCAGAATTTCATCGTCCAGCGCAGCCGGCTTGTCATTTTCGTGCATTGGATCAATTGCGGCGACAAAGACCGGATTTGCCGGAACGTCGCGTGGCTTCACCAGCCAAAGTGGCGCGGCGCACGATCGAATCAGGTTCCAGTCTGTGTTCGTCAGGAGCGCGCGCGAGATTGCCGAATGGTGGTGGGTGTCCTTCAGCACAACATCGGCGCCGACAGCCGCCGCATGCCGGACGATCCCTTCGTAAAGGGGGTGATCCCACACCGCAGTCGTCTTCACGACGAGGCCTGAATTGCGCAGCGGTTCCGCCAGTGTTTCCAGGCGCTTCTCGTGGCCGCTGATAATCTCTTTGCGCGCCTTTTCGAGGGACGGTGAATCGAACAGGCGTTCGCCGCTCAGATATTCGTTGTAGTAACAGATGAAGAGTTCAATCTCTGCACCTGTCTTCCCGGCAAGCCACGCAGCACGCTGCATGGCCGGTTGTGCGGTCGTCGTCGGATCGATGACGCACATGATCTGGCTGATATTTTGCATGGTCCTACCTTCTCGGAATGGCGGATTATCGCCTTCAGGATGTCAGGTTGAGACTAGTCCCAAGCCGGGACCGCGCCTATAAGGCCTGTTGCCTAGCGCGTCTCGGAATTTACGTATTATTTTCAGCAATCTATCGAAAAACGTTATTTTCAACAGCTTGTATATTCCCTTCAGAACCATGGTTGTTATTGGCCGCAATAGGTGCATTTACTGATTCTTGTAGGATCTGGAGTACTATTAAATGAGCCATGGCCGGTTAGCGGCGTCGCAGGGTTGCGCGCGCTGGCAACCGCTGCTGCGAAAGGAGGCACTCAACAATGGACGAAAACTGGCCCGAGGGGCTCCGCGATCGCCTGGAAAACAAGAAATCAGAGTTAAGCGCCCGGCTCGAGCGTATCACTGCAAATCTGCGCCGCGGCCTGGAGACCGATTCCAAGGAGCGAGCGGTACAGCTCGAGGACAGCGAGGTAGTCGATGCGCTCGGCAATGAAGCGCGCGCAGAGCTGGTGAAAGTTTCCCAGGCAATACGCAGTATGGACGCTGGAAAATATGGTCTGTGCTCGACTTGTGGCTCGGCTATCGGTGCAAAACGGATCGAGGCTTATCCGTATGCCGGCGAGTGTATCGAATGCGCAACGATGGGGGAGGAAATCCGGGCACGGAACTGATCAGATTGCCAGGTGCATACGGACCAGGTCGGCCAGTGATCTTGCCTCCATTTTTTCCATGACCCGGGCGCGATGGATCTCCACTGTGCGTTGGCTGACGCCGAGTTCATAGGCAATGACTTTGTTGGGTTTTCCGGTGACGACCAGGTCCATCACTTCGCACTCGCGTTTGGTCAGCTTTTCAACCCGATTCGAAACCTCCGCTTTTCGATCGCGAGCCGAGCGCCTTTCCTGGTCGGTCTTGAGTGCCTCGGATATCTGATCCAGCAATTCCTGGTCCCGAAACGGCTTCTGAATGAAATCAACCGCGCCCTTTTGCATAGCTTCGACGGCCATTGGCACATCACCATGACCGGTGATGAATATGATCGGCAGGGTGCTGCCGAGCTCGTTGAGTTTTTCCTGCAGCTCCAGTCCACCCAATCCGGGCATGCGGATGTCGAGCACCAGGCAACCGGCCCTGTCGTTGCTATGGCTGGCGAGGAATTCGTCCGCCGAATGAAATATTTCGTAATCAAGGCCAACCGACCGCATCAGGAGTTCCATGGCGTGGCGGATCGCCTGATCGTCGTCAACGATGTATACAGTAGAATTCTGACTGGGTCTCTGTATTCACTGTTCAGGGGGTCCTCACGAGTCCTGGATCGCCCTGTTTACCACGTCTGGAGGAATACGTGTAGTCGCTTTCGCGCCAAATGACGTCCCGGCAATGATCGCAGGCAAAATGAAATGCATCCGCTAGCACACCTTGCGGTGATCTGGACCGCCGTTTTTGTCGCGGTCATCGCGGCAAAAAAGACCCGGCTCACACCGGTCCTCTTCTTCCTGTTCATGGGTTTTCTGCTCGTCAATGCTGGCATATTGCCTGTTGAGAGCGACCTTTTTATTCGGGAATTTGCGGAGCTGGGCATTATTTTTATCATGTTCTCGCTTGGTTTCGATGAATCGACCGAAAACTTCCTGGCCAGCATGAAAAAAAGCTGGGGCATCGCGTTTTTCGGTGCGATCGGTCCGTTCGCGATTACCTACGTCATAACGGATTACCTGTGGAATGATTCCTCTGTATCCCTGATGTGTGCACTGGCAATGACCGCAACCGCGGTATCGCTGACCATGGTGTCCTTACGCAGCGAGGGCCTGCAAAATTCCGTCGTCGCGACCAGGGTCATGACATCGGCGGTTATTGACGATATCGGTGCGCTCGTCGCAGTCGCCATTCTCGTACCGCTTGCTACCGGTGCGGAAGAATTCAGTGCCGGCACCATAATGACAACGGCGGGCAAGGCGGTATTGTTCTTCGTCATCGTAACCATCCTCGGCGGCTGGATATTTCCGCATCGTTTACGCGGCTGGGTGCAAAGAGTGCCGTTCATCGGCCGCTACGGCGTTATGCATCTGCTCACCTTCGACGAAGGGCGACATGCGACTCTGGCCGTTTTGTTGCTGGCGCTGGTGGTGGGACTGATGGCGAGTTATTTCGGTTTCCACACGGCAGTCGGCGCGTACATGGCCGGTTTAATCGTCAAGGAGGAGTACTTTCAAATCAGCGATGAAAGCCGGATCGTACGCAAGACACCGCACACGAAAAACGTTTACGCAGAAACGAAAAAAATCATCGATAAAGCCGCCTTTTCCTGGATTGGACCGGTTTTCTTCGTTGATCTCGGGGCGAAGATCATTTTCGATGCCAGCCTGTTGATGGCCGTTTTGCCGTACGCAACAGTGCTGTTCCTCGGCTTGATGATCGTGCAGGTCGGTTCCGCCGGGCTCGCGGCCCGCTACACGGGGGGTATGAATTTTCACCAGAGCCTGATGATCGGGTTCGGCATGCTCGGCAGGGCGGAGCTTGCGTTTGTCGTGATGGATATCGCCTATGTACAGAACCGGATCCTGACCGATGAGGCGTTTTTAACCCTGATGATTACGGCATTCTTACTGAATATAGCCGTGCCGCTCACGATCAGGTGGTGGCGGCCGTATTACGACGCCGCGCAAGATTTAGTCCAGCCGCTTTGAAAAGCGAATCGTCGCAGCAGTCATCGCCACCAGCGCGAATACGCCCAGGGCAAGCAATTCCTGAGACATATCGCCAAGCGGCGTATCCCGCAACATGATGCCGCGCGTTATGCGAATAAAATGGGTCGTAGGCAGAATCTCACCGAGGTATTGCACGACTCTTGGCATACCTTCGAAGGGGAACACAAAGCCGCTTATAAGAATCGAAGGCAGCAGGATGAAAAATGTGATCTGAATCGCCTGAAACTGTGTCTTGACGATGGTAGAAATGAACAGGCCAAGCGCCAGGTTCGCGGCAATGAAGACCGATGCTGCCAGGTAAAGGTCCAGAATGCTGCCGAGGATTGGCACATTGAAGAGAAAACGCCCGACAGCAATGATCAACGCCAGTTGCACGATGCCGATCATGATGTACGGAACAACCTTGCCAATCATGAGTTCGGTGGTACTGACCGGGGTGTTGATCAGCAATTCGAGATTGCCGTGTTCGCGTTCCCGGACCACCGCGACAGCCGTGAACAGCATCATGGTCAGTGTCAGAATGATGCCGATCAGGCCGGGCATGATGAACACGACGGATCGCCTTTCCGGGTTGAAATAGGGCCGCACCTCGAATGTACCGGCCCGCGCTGGCGGTGCAATGGTTGAATCGAATTTGAGTGGCATGTTTCTGAGCTGATTGGCCACACCGATGACGGTCGGGTCGACAGCATCGACCATCAGGTGAGCCGCCGCCCGCCGGTCGTCGATAACCCGCCTGTCGAAGTCCGGCGGAATATATATTCCGATCGAAATCTTGCCGGCTTCAAGGAGCGCCTCTATTTCCTGCGGCGTGTCGACGACATAGCGCAAATCCAGCACCTGGGTCTGGCCGAGTTCACTAATGAACTGCCGCGACAGATGGCTGTTTGCCTGGTTGGCGACGGCCGATACCAGGTTTCTGACATCGGTATTGATTGCATAGCCAAAGAGAAGCATCTGCATGACAGGAATACCGACGATCATTGCAAACGTGAGCCGGTCGCGTTTCAGTTGCAGAAATTCCTTGCGCATTACGGCGAGCAGTCGCGGGGCGAACTTCACGCTGCTTTCCCGACGCTGCTGTCTTCCATGGTGGCGGCAACAAACACATCTTCCAGTGACGCGGAGACGATTTCGGTACTGGCTTCCAGGTTCATGGCCACCAGCACCCGATCTACGAGGGACAGCGGATCACTGTTCGTATCGGGGATCAGTACCCTCAGGCGCATACCGAGCTGGGTGATGCTTGCCACTTCAGGTAGTTTGTCGAGTTCTCTCTGGACCGCCTGCGGATCCTTCGCCAGCACCTCAATAATCGACATCCCGGTTGCTGCCTGCAGTTCGGCGGGTGAACCGTCCGCAACCTTGCGTCCGTGATCGAGAATCGCGAGCCGGTGGCAGCGCTCGGCTTCGTCCATATAGTGTGTTGAGATCAGGATCGTGGTTCCGGCGTCCGCCAGCGCAAACAGCTTAGCCCAGAAATCACGCCGGCTTTTCGGATCAACCGCACTGGTCGGCTCATCGAGTAACAGGAGTTGCGGCTTGTTCAGCACGGCGCAGGCGAGCGCCAGTCTTTGCCTTTGTCCTCCACTCATGGTGCCGGCGAATTGCGTTCGCTGGCCTGCCAGATCATATTGCTCGATGAGTTCCTCAATCCTCGCATTTCGGCTGTGCCGGGGGTATGAATAAATATCAGCGATGAACTCAAGGTTTTCCTGAACCGTCAGATCACCATAAAGTGAAAACCTCTGCGTCATATAACCGATGTTTGGTTTAAGGGCGTTGGCATTTTCCGGAACCTCAAGGCCAAGTACAGTCGCGCTGCCTTCTGATGGCGTAAGGAGTCCACAGAGCATACGGATAGCGGTTGTTTTGCCGGAGCCATTTGGCCCTAGAAAGCCGTAAATGATCGAGCGCGGCACGTCGAGATCGAGATGGTCGACAGCAGTGAGATTTCCGAATCGTTTGGTCAGGCCACGCGCCTTGATGACGAGTTCTGCGTTGCTGTTCATTCTTTGTCGTTGCCCAGGAGCAATTCGACTTCGACCGGTACGCCGTCCGGCAGGCGGGTGCGCGCATTCAGTACATCAACTTTTGCCGCATAACTGAGTCGCCCGCGGTCATGCTCGGTCAATGCGAAGTAGGGCGTGAAAGCCGCCTCGCTGGCTACCCAGCGAACTCTGCCGGCCAGTGGTTCTTCAAGGCCGTCGACATATATCTTTGCCCTGGTACCCGAGGTCACACGAACACGAATCGCCTCGGGAACGAAAATGCGCGCATAAGGTTGCCGTCCCGACAGGAGGATGACCATGGGCTGGCCGATTGCCGGTCTTTCACCCACCTCGAACAGAAGTGAGTCGACAATACTGTCGACAGGTGCGACGGATGAATGCCGCTGGAGGTCGATAGCCAGGGATGCGAGCCTCGCGCCAGCCTGGCTAAGCGCTTCCTCAGCCTGGCGCAGCTCCTCCAGCGTCGTACCGGTGAGCAATTCGTCAAGTTTTGCCTGCAGATTTTCAAGGTTTGCTTTTGCGTTATCGCGCGCCGCCCTCGCCCGGTCACGCAAATCAGACGAAGCAAGATTTAACTCATGAACCTGTTGTGCCCGATCAAGATCGGTCTCGCGAAACGCGAGTTCGTCCCTGGCACCGTGAACGTTTGCCTGCGCGGCTACGATCAGCTCCTTGCGCGGGCCGCGGATCAATTCGTCAAGCCGCGCGCGCGCCTGCGCTTCACTGGCCCTGGCCTCCGCTATCCTCGAGTTGATACGCGAGGTGTCCTGCGTGATTAGCAACTGGCCCGCAGCTACTGATTGTCCCTCGATGACCGCGCGTTCGACGATCGGCTCCGAGACCTCGGCCGTGATTTCTATGCGGTCCGACTCAAGCTGCCCGACGATTCGATGACTGGCATCGCGTGAATCGCAGGCGACAAGCGTCAATATCGTCAACGAGAGAGGCAGCGAAATTATTTGCGACTTATTCATTGGTATTTTACCTTGATCGAATCGAGCACCATTTCCACATGCGCCTCGATGAATCGATCGGTGTCAAGGTCCGTATGCGGTTGAAAGAGAAGCGTCCAGACCATGGAGAAAAAGATGGGTGTAATCAGCAGTTGCGGAAATTCATCCAGTGCTGACTTGCGAAATTCGCCGTTGTCGACGCCTCTTTTGATCAGGGTGCGCAGCGCATCGAGCGCCCTCGAGACGACGTTGTCCCAGTACCACGCAATGAGATCCGGATGTTTAGGGCCCTCGGCGATCATCAGCCTTACGAGTATCTTCGCCGGCGACTTTGGAAGAGAAGTTGCGAATTCCAGAAACGGTCCGCGCACAAATTCCTCGGCCGACAATTCCGTTTCTTCGATGTTACTGATCAGTGCATCGATCCGCGGCGACAGGAAACTGCGAATGACGGCCTTGAACAGGTCTTCTTTCGTTTTGAAGTAAAGATAGAGGAGCCCTTTGCTGACGCCGGCCCGCTTCGCAACGTCATCGACCCTGGTTCCGGCATAGCCTTTCTCGGCGAATGCCGCCAGCGCTGCCTGTGTAATCTCAGCCGGACGATCTTCCTTGCGGCGTTGAAAGCGGGGTTCTGCCATCGATATCTGCTTTTACTGACTCGTGAGTCAGTTACTATAGCTTAATGACCTGTTGGTCAGCAAGGTTTTTTTCTGAACCAAAATGGTAGTCTCCCGCCATGTTCAGCTATATCGATCCAACCGTCCGCGAGCGGCTTGTCGCCCAGGGCACACTCATCCGCATAGACGCGGAGGGCCAGGTAACGGACCCGCATCATGCGCCCGAACCTGGAGCCCGGGCCTTGAGCATCCTCGGGCCGATTCCCTTGCCGCTCGAACGCCACGGCCGTCATTACGAGACCACGTGGTATGCCAGCGTCCGCCACACAGAACTGGCCAGAGCGCAGGAACTTGCCGACGAACTCAGGGAGCGCGGCGGCCAGCAATCATTTGCGGTTTTGGCCTCGTCGATGGCCGTCAACAGCGTGTTGCTTCTCGGTGATTCCGATGATTGGTCGAACCCGCTGGTGCGGATTCACTCCAGCTGCCTGACTGGCGACGTATTCGGTTCCGAGCGCTGCGACTGCGGACCGCAATTTTTCTCTGCACTCGAGCGCATCGCGGACGATTCTGCGGGCGGCATGATCGTCTATATGTCGGGCCACGAGGGACGAGGTATCGGGCTCTGGGCCAAGGCTGCCACCTATCTGCTGCAGGACGCGGGCGAGAACACTTACCAGGCGAATCGCTCGCTGGGATTGCCGGACGATTCACGCGACTTCAGCGATGCTGCTGCCTTGTTGAAGTATTTTCTGGGTGATCAGCCTTTTCGCCTGCTGACCAATAACCCGAAAAAGGTCGACGACCTCAACGCACTTGGACTCTCGAAAATCACGCGCGTGAAACATGTTTGCGGCGTTGGCGATGCAAACAAGGAATATCTTGCGGCCAAACGGGAATGGGGCCACGATCTCGATCCTGAAGATATCGACAAGCCTTGAAAGATATCGCTCGCTGGGGCGAGAGCTCCTACGCATAGAAATGTGGAAAGGACTCGTAGGAGCTCGCCCCAGCGAGCGATTCCTTATTGACGCCAGAGACGAATATTCTCTGGCGTCGCCTCGAAATCCGAGCGAAACGGATTGATGTCGAGTCCGCCGCGGCGATTGTAGCGAGCATGTACCGTCAAATTTTCAGGGCCACAACGCGCTTTAATATCGAGAAACATTCTCTCGACGCAGGCCTCGTGAAAATCATTGTGGTAGCGGAATGATACGATGTACCTGAGCAAAGATTCGCGATCAATCGCGGGTCCCCGATAGCGGATCAGGACGCTGCCCATGTCCGGTTGATGCGTAACCGGGCAGTTGCTGCGCAACAGGTGAGAATGTAATTCTTCTTCGATCGAATCTTCGCCAGTGGTTTTCAGGATTCTGGCGTCGACACCGCCGGCATCGACCTGCACATCGAGGCCATCGATACAGTCACCGGGGAGATCGGCAATGCGCCCTGTCGGGAATTCATTGGCCGGCGTCATGCTGATAATAACTTGTGACCCGGTAATTCGTGACAAATCGCGACTGATGACTCCGGCAAGCTCATCAATCGATGCGTAGCGCGACATTGCGAGCGAATTCAGGTAGAGCTTCAATGATTTCGACTCGACGATGTTCACGGAATCAGCGGGGACGGTGATGACCGCCGTTGCGACGACCGGCTTCCCGGACGGCTCCAGCCAGGTAATCTCCCAGGCATTCCAGATATCTTTCCCCTGAAACGGCAAGTCGTCGCCCAGTTTGAGTGCTTGCCGGGCCTCACTACGAGGCACCGCAAACAACACCTGGGGCGAATATTCGTCGGGGTAATCCGTCGGTTTTCCGAGCGGGATTTTGCTCATTTTCTGCAGCAGATCATCTGTTGGGTGGTGGCGCGGTAGTGTAGTATAGCGCCCCATTTTTTGGTCCTGGATTCCTCCCTTGTTGAAACTCCTTACCAATGCCCAGGTCTTCGCGCCCGAGGATCTGGGCCTTCGTCATGTGCTGATCGGTGGCGGCCGGATCATAGCTGTCAGCGAGGATAAGGACAGGCTGGCGGCGCCGTGCGCCAGCGAAATTGATCTGGAAGGGCGGCGCCTGCTGCCCGGCTTCATCGACGGGCATGCGCATGTTACCGGTGGTGGCGGGGA
The DNA here is from genome assembly GCA_022567775.1 of Pseudomonadota bacterium. Lineage (GTDB taxonomy): Bacteria > Pseudomonadota > Gammaproteobacteria > Steroidobacterales > Woeseiaceae > SZUA-117. The sequence goes on from JADFGH010000017.1 coordinate 10,563, forward strand.
AGCCGGATTCAGGACGCGGGTGCCACCAGTGCCGCCCGGACAATTTACCCGCGCCGGCATCACCAGCGTTGTCGGCGTGCTGGGCACCGACGATACGACGAGGGATACGCGATCATTGCTGGCCCAGACCCGTGCACTTCGGGAAGAGGGGCTCGGTGCATGGTGTCATACCGGTGGCTATCACGTGCCTCCGGTAACGCTGACCGGCAGCGTCCGTGACGACATCGTCTATCTCGATCCGGTCATCGGCGTCGGCGAGCTGGCTTTAAGCGATCACCGCTCGAGTCAGCCAACGCGAGACGAGCTGCTGCGAATTGCGAGCGATGCGCATGTCGCGGGCATGATCTCCGGCAAGGCAGGCATCGTGCATCTGCATCTCGGCGATGGCGAACGTGGTCTTGACCTCGTGCGTCAGGCGTTGCAGCTCAGCGAGCTTCCGGCACGCGTGTTCAATCCGACCCACGTCAACCGGCGCAAGGCATTATTCGAGGAAGCCATCGAGCTGGCTCGCGGCGGAAGTACGGTGGATATCACCGCTTTCCCGGTTGCCGAAGATGAAGACGCGTGGCCTGCAGATGTCGCGTTGCTGAGGTACCTGGAATCAGGTGCCCCTGCCGATCGGGTGACAATAAGTTCCGACGGCGGCGGCTGTCTGCCAGTCTTTAATGCTGAGGGCGAGATGCTGCATATGGAAACGGCGAAGCCTGCAAGCCTGATTGAGACATTGCAGACGCTGCTTGTTAACGGTGCAGCGCTGGAGCAGGTTTTGCCGGCATTTACGAGCAATGTGGCCGATATACTGCGCTTGCACGATCGTGGCCGGATTCGCGACGGAGATGCAGCCGACCTGATTGTGCTTGATGATGACAACGAAATCAGCGACGTGATGATCGCCGGCATCTGGCATGTACAGGCAGGGGCACAGCGGGTCTTCGGCCAGTTTGAGAATCAGGATGGGGCGGAAGAAGAATAGTGACTCCGTCCAATAATACTGATTACTCCAGACGTGGCTACCTGGTCCCGATCGGCGGTGCTGAGGAAAAATTCAACAACCCGGAAATCCTCGATAAGTTCGTCGATATCTGCGGCGGCAAGAATGCACGCATTGCCATCATACCGACGGCGTCCGAGCTGGAAGATACCGGGCGCAATTACGAAAAACTGTTTCGCAAGCTCGGCATCAGGCATGCCCAGGTCTTGCAACTGATTACGCGGGAGGATTGTCAGTCAGACAGGTATCTCGACTACATCGAAAAAGCAGACGGCGTTTTCATGACCGGGGGCAATCAGTTGCGGTTGTCGACTACGCTGGGCGGAACACCGGTTGCACAGACCATTCGACGGCGTAATGCGGCCGGCATGCATGTGGCAGGCACCTCAGCCGGCGCCGCGTTCATGTCGGAGCACATGATTGCCGGAGGAGATGAGGGCAGCACACCGAGTCCCGACATGGTTACGATGGCGCCCGGACTCGGGCTCACCAACAATTTTATTATCGACCAGCACTTTCGGCAGCGGGACCGCCTCGGCAGGCTGCTTACCGCACTTGCATACAACCCGTTTGCCGTGGGCATAGGGCTTGATGAGGACACTGCCGCATTTATCAGGCCGGGGGATGACCTCGAAGTCGTCGGCAGCGGCGGCATTACGATTATTGACCCGACCAGGCTGACTTATTCTTCCATGGACCGTGCACGACGCGGCGACCCGGTCAGCCTGATCGACGTGAAACTGCATATACTGATTGCTGGTGGCCGATTCGAGATCGCATCCAGGAAGGCTATAGCGGAATAAATAACAGAATAGAAAGAACGCTGGAGTCAATCCGTTGAAAATCGTCAGCAGCAACGTTTACGTTGGCCCGAATATTTACGCCCATTTCCCGGTTATCCGGCATGTACTCGATCTCGAGGCGCTGGAAGACTGGCCGACCGGGAGGCTGGGGAAAACATTTGTCGATCCCCTGCTCGAGAGT
>JADFGH010000305.1 GCA_022567775.1 Pseudomonadota bacterium
GTGGCGGCAGCTGCAGCGGTAGACAGTGAAACCGGCACCGGGAGCGGAGAAACAACGCCGACTGTGTGAGTAAGCCCAATGCTAACAATGACGGGGCCTGCGGGCCCCGGATGGTTGGCTGACTGGTCGCTTGACACCCCCTAGGCAGCGTCAATACAATGCCCGCCCTTAACCCGGGGACCCGCTAAATACGGGTTCTACAATTTAGGGATGAGACTTAATCGTAGCCCTTTAGTTTCAATGGCTTAACGCTTAAGTCCGTCAACCCGCAGGCTGGATCAGAATTGGTTCGGTTTTCGGCGCGCGCGTAATTCCGCGCGCTGTTTTTTTGCAGAGTGATTAACCAAGAGAAGGCCCATGGCCACGACAAACCAGTTAGTACGGAAGCCCCGCTCGTTGAATCCGGCAAAAAGCACGGTTCCTGCGCTCGAGGGCAGCCCGCAGAAGCGAGGCGTGTGTACGCGCGTCTACACGACTACTCCGAAAAAGCCGAACTCGGCGATGCGCAAGGTTGCGCGTGTTCGGCTGACCAATGGTTTTGAGGTCACCAGTTATATCGGTGGCGAAGGCCATAACTTGCAGGAACACTCGGTGGTGCTGATTCGCGGCGGTCGCGTAAAGGACCTGCCGGGCGTCCGCTATCACACGGTTCGCGGTACGCTGGATTGCGCGGGTGTCAGCGACCGCAGGCAAGGGCGGTCGAAATATGGAACCAAGAGGCCTAAGTCATAGGACATCGAACCAGGGTCAGAGCCCGGGACGGACCCGGGTTCGTCCCGAGATACATTTCAGGTCAGACAATGAGCTCTGATCCCATGCTATTAGAGAATATTAATGTCACGCAGAACACAAGCTCCCAAACGCGTCATCCTCCCGGATCCCAAGTACGGCAGCGAATTGCTTGCGAAATTCATGAATATGATCATGAATGATGGCAAGAAGTCTGTGGCCGAGCGAATCATTTATGGCGCGCTCGATCGGATTTCCGAGAAAGAAGCGCACGCCGATGAAAAGGCGCTGGAGCTGCTTGAGCAGGCACTGGAAAACGTCAAGCCTGTGGTGGAGGTCAAGTCCCGCCGTGTTGGTGGCGCGACCTACCAGGTGCCGATCGAAGTCCGGACTTCACGTCGTCAGACTCTCGCAATGCGCTGGATTATCGACGCAGCCAGAAGCCGCAGTGAAAAATCAATGGCATACCGGCTGGCCCATGAATTGATGGATGCGGCCGAAAATCGTGGTTCGGCGGTCAAGAAAAAGGAAGACACGCACCGCATGGCCGAGGCGAACAAGGCGTTTTCGCATTATCGCTGGTAAGGCTCAAGACAGTCTTTTTATCTAAGGAAGATCCCCGTGGCACGCACAACCCCCATCGAGCGCTATCGCAATATCGGCATCATGGCGCACATTGATGCTGGTAAAACGACGACGACTGAACGCGTTCTTTTCTATACAGGTGTATCGCACAAGATTGGTGAGGTGCACGATGGCGCGGCTGTTATGGACTGGATGGAGCAGGAGCAGGAGCGCGGCATCACGATTACCTCTGCGGCAACCACCTGTTTCTGGAGTGGCATGGATGATCATTTCGATGAGCATCGAATCAATATCATCGATACGCCGGGTCACGTTGATTTCACGATTGAAGTAGAGCGCAGCCTGCGCGTGCTCGACGGCGCTGTCACCGTTTTGTGTTCGGTGGGCGGTGTCGAACCGCAGACCGAAACAGTCTGGCGGCAGGGCAACAAATACAACGTGCCGCGCATGATTTTCGTCAACAAGATGGATCGCGCAGGCGCGGACTATCTGCGTGTGGTTGCACAAGTTAAAGAGCGGCTCGGCGCTAACCCGGTGCCGATCCAGCTGCCAATCGGCGCCGAAGAAAAATTTGAAGGTGTGATCGACCTCATTCGCATGAGGGCCATCTACTGGAATGAGGAAGACTTGGGGGTGACTTTCGAGTTGCGCGACATCCCTGCAGATTTACTTGCCGAAGCAGAAACGTGGCGTGAGAAAATGATCGAAGCTGCAGCTGAGGCGGACGAAGAATTGCTCGAGAAATATCTCGAGGATGGCGAGTTGTCGGAGGACGATATTCGCAGGGGACTTCGCTCGCGTACGGTAAGCGGCGAAATTGTCGTCACGCTGTGTGGATCCGCATTCAAGAACAAGGGTGTACAGGCGATGTTGGATGCCGTTATCGATTTCATGCCATCGCCGGTCGATGTACCGGCGATCAAAGGCATCCTCGAAGACGATACCGAAGGTGAGCGACTGGCGAGCGACGACCAGCCGTTCGCAGCACTCGCGTTCAAGATTGCAACGGATCCGTTTGTTGGCAACCTGACTTTCTTCCGTGTGTATTCGGGCGTCCTGAACTCGGGTGACACGATTTATAACCCGGTCAAAAGCAAGCGCGAGCGCATCGGCCGTATTCTGCAAATGCATGCCAATGATCGCAAGGAGATCAAGGAAGTGCATGCGGGAGATATCGCCGCGGCTGTAGGCCTGAAAGATGTCACAACGGGGGACACCCTGTCTGATGTAAAGAATGTCATCACGCTCGAGCGTATGGAGTTTCCGGAGCCGGTTATTGCCGTTGCGGTTGAGCCGAAGACCAAGGCCGACCAGGAAAGGATGGGTATCGCGCTGCAGAAGCTGGCAAAGGAAGATCCGTCATTCCATGTGGCGACTGATGAGGAGTCCGGCCAGACCATCATCTCCGGCATGGGCGAGCTTCATCTCGACATTATCGTCGACCGCATGCGGCGCGAGTTCAAGGTTGAGGCAAACATCGGCAAGCCACAAGTGGCTTATCGCGAGACCATTCGCAAAACGGTCGAGCAGGAAGGCAGATTTGTCAGGCAGTCGGGTGGACGCGGCCAGTATGGTCATGTGTACGTCAAAATCGAACCGCAGAAGGCCGGTACCGGCTACGAATTCGTCAATGCCGTCGTTGGTGGTGTTGTACCGAAGGAATACATCGGCGCCGTCAACAAGGGCGTCAAGGAACAGATGGAAAATGGCGTGATTGCCGGTTACCCAGTGGTCGACGTCAAGGTGACGCTGTACGACGGTTCATACCATGATGTCGATTCCAGCGAAATGGCGTTCAAGATCGCCGGATCGATGGCATTCAGGGACGGCGCGCTGAAAGCGAAACCGGTGTTGCTCGAGCCGATAATGAAGGTCGAGGTCGTTACACCGGAAGACTACATGGGTGACGTCATGGGTGATCTGAATCGCCGGCGCGGTTTACCGCAAGGCATGGATGACTCACCATCGGGTAAAGTCATTCGCGCCGAGGTGCCGCTCGCCGAAATGTTCGGTTATGCGA
>JADFGH010000306.1 GCA_022567775.1 Pseudomonadota bacterium
CATCTCAGGACTGATACTAGCGTGACCATTCAGAATCGCCGACAAAGTCTTCCTACTTACGCCAAGACCCTTGGCCGCATCGGTAACACTCAATTCCAACGGTTCAAGACAAAGCTCCCGAATAATCTCACCGGGATGAGGGGGATTGTGCATCTGCATAGTCATCGTTAATGGTAGTCCTCATAATTGACATCAACCGCATCCGGCCCTTCAAATTTGAACGTCACGCGCCAATTGCCACTCACCCGAACTGACCAGACTCCGCGGCTTGCACCTTTGAGTTCGTGCAGGTAAAGGCCGGGGAGATCCATGTCTTGTGGTGCCAGGGAAGCATGAAGTCTCGACATTATCAGCCCCAGTCTTCGGGCATGGCTAGCCTGGATCCCAGCCTTACTTCCGCGCGAAAAGAAGCGTTCAAGTCCCTTGTGTTTGAAGCCTCGAATCACCAGACTTAGTGTAACGTTTCACGTGTCAAGTTGAGGCGCCGCCTACCCCGTAATTAACGGTCGAAACAGGCTGATAACCAGAGGCAGATCATCAGGCAAGTAGCTGTTTTCCCGGGAGTAATCTCTCAAGCTATGCGGACGGACTCTCTTGCCTTCAGCAATAACTCCTGAAGTTTGCCCATCTCTGTGAGGGACAGATCGGACAGCAGGTCGGCCACCCAGCGCTCGTGCTGAGTCGCCATTTTGTTGAATTCCTTCCTGCCCTTCGTCGTCAGTTCAATGTACTGAACGCGCCGGTCGTGCTCAGCGCGAACGCGCCTGGCGAATCCTGTTTTCTCCAGGCGATCGATTACGCCGGTAACGTTGCCATTGGAGACCATTAATTCTTTTGAAAGCTGAGACATGGTCATTGGCTCTCCCGCTCGTTCGAGTTCGGACAGAACGTCGAATTGCGGCAGGGTCACGGAAAAATTCTGCCGGAGGAGCGTCCGTAAATGCTGCTCGATGGCAGTCTCGCAGGACAACATGCGCAGCCAGGTACGCAGCGACTCCTTGCTGTGCTGAGCCGCCGAGTCCCGTGATTTTTCTTTAGTTTTCATAGTGATAAGATGGGGCTGAACAGCACAGGGCGGCCATAATAACGCCAGCGACAAATTATTGCCAACCTAAACAAAATCACAATAAATATTTTACGTAGAAATATTTTATATATATAATAGTTTTGCGGTCAGCGCCACAGTGAGCATGCAGGCGGGGCCAGCATGAAAATCAGAAGAATTGCCTGGCCAGCCTATGGAGCGAACAGTCACAATCCGTTTTTCGCATATCGATGGTGCGGGTATCGTGTTTTATCCGCGCTACTTCGAAATGCTGGGCGAGTTGTTTACAGAGCTGCCGTTTGCAAAAGCGCCATTCGCCATGCAGACGGATTTTCTGAAGCCCAATTATCTCGGTGATCAATTAGACATCGCTCACGAAAGCAATAGCTCATCCGGTGACTGGGCCTTTACCGGGCGCATGGGCGACACCAAACATTTTTCGATCCGTTCTCTAGCGCAGGAACAGGGCGAGCTCGGTGCGTCCGCGCATCGTCCCGACCAGCCGGCGTTTCAGTCTGATGCAATCCTGATCGCTCCCTGGACGACCGATTGCACCGGTTATCTGCAGGTGTCACGGTTTTTCGAGCTGATCAACGTGGCCGTCGAGCAATGGTTTCCGGGAACGCTCGGGATGTCATTTCACGAGCTGCATACTGTGCGAAGCGGCGGCATTCCGACGGTGGTGATGCGGACGCGCTGTCGCGAACTGCCGCGGGCCGGAGATTCCGTGACGATCTGGATACGGCCAACCAGGATCGGCGAGAAGTCGCTCAAATATACAAGTTGGCTGGTTCGAGGCGATGAATGCCTGCTCGAGAATGAACAGACCATCGTCTTCGTCAAGTTGAACGGGCGGGATTTTCAAACCATCCCGATTCCAGACGGCATGCGCGAACGATTGCAGGACCAATATGTGGCGGCCTAAAGAAAGAATTAAATACAAGCCGCAGCCCGGGCCCTGGCCGACTCGGGAAAAAGCGGAAGGGTCAATGCTATTCAGCCCGGTGGACATTGGACCGATCAGTCTGCGGCAACGAACCTGGGTGCCGGCAATGGTGCCGTGGCGGGCAACGGCAGACGGCTTCATGACGCAGGAGCTACTCGACTGGTACAGGCGCTATGCAGAGGGAAAACCGGGCGCGATGGTCGTTGAGGCTACCGGCATTCGCGATATCCCCAGCGGCCCGCTCCTGCGCATCGGTCACGACAGGTTCATTGCCGGGCTGAAAGGACTGGCGGATACGGTACGGGAAGCCAGCGAGGGCGAGACGAAGCTCTTTATCCAGATCATCGATTTTCTGCGTATCAACCGGCGACCGCCCGCAGAAAAGTACTTTCAGAAATTCCTGCAGATCACAGACCAGCATCGAGCGTATTTTGATGAGAAACTTTCGGACGATGAAATGCGCGCGACGCTTCCCGAGCTGAACGATGAGGCATTGCAGCAGGCACTGACAAAGCGCGAATACGAAGCTTACGCACATGGTTACCGCGAACGGGTCACCGACACTCACCTGCCGCACATCAAGGAGCTGCCGCAGACATTACCGACGCTGTTTGCCGAAGCATCGGTAAGGGCCCGCAAGGCCGGTTTCGATGGGGTTGAGCTGCATTATGCGCACGCCTACACGATGGCGTCGTTCTTGTCTGCACGAAACAACCGCAGTGATGGTTATGGCGGTGATCGGCCGGGCCGGGTGCGACTCCCACTCGAAGTATATGCAGCCGTACGGCAGGCAGTCGGCGACGATTACGTCGTTGGTTGTCGCTACCTGACGAAAGATTGTATTGAAAACGGAACCACGGTGGATGATGCTGCCTGGTTCGCGGTCGAGTTTGCACGCGCTGGGATGGATTTCCTGTCGCTATCGCGCGGTGGCAAATTCGAAGACGCGAAACAACCGAAAGTTGGCGTCGCCGCCTATCCCTACACCGGCCAAAGCGGCTACGAATGTATGCCGCAGTATATCTCTGATGAGAAAGGACCGTTTGGCCGAAACCTGCCAGCTGTCGCTCGGGTTCGGCGCGCCATTCGTGATGCCGGGCTCACGACGCCGGTCGTTGCAGCCGGCGGTATTCACGGTTTTGTTGAAGCGGAACGCGTGCTCACTGACGGTGAGGCAGACATCATCGCGGCTGCAAGACAATCCATCGCCGACCCGGACTGGTACCTCAAAATGAAACTTGGCCTGGGTGAGCAGATACGGGTGTGCATTTACTCCAATTACTGTGAAGCACTCGATACGAAGCACAAGCAGGTCACC
>JADFGH010000307.1 GCA_022567775.1 Pseudomonadota bacterium
CAAGCCTTCGAACATCAGAGTGATGGCGCCGTTCGCCAGCGGCCCGTAGACGATGTAACTGTGTCCGGTCACCCAGCCGACGTCCGCCGTACACCAGTAAATGTCCCCGGGGTGATAGTCGAACACGTAATGATGGGTTACCGCTGCGAACACGAGGTAGCCGCCTGTCGTATGCAGGACACCTTTCGGTTTGCCCGTGGACCCGGACGTGTACAGGATGAACAAGGGATCCTCGGCAGCCATTTCCTCGCACGGGCAATCCGCATCGACTTCGGCTTCCAGTTCGTGCAGCCAGGCATCGCGACCTTCGACCCAGGCGATATCGGCGCCGGTGTTTTTCACGACCAGTACTTTCTCGAGTGTCGTCACATCCGGATTCTCCGCCGCCGCATCAACATTTGCTTTCAGCGGAACAGTTTTTCCTCCACGCACGCCCTGGTCGGCGGTAATGACGATATTCGATTCACAGTCATGAATGCGCCCGGCCAGGGCATCCGGTGAGAAGCCGCCGAAGACCACCGAGTGCACCGCGCCAATGCGTGCGCAAGCGAGCATTGCTACGGCCGTCTCCGGGATCATCGGCATATAAATCGTGATGCGGTCGCCTTTCTTCGCACCGATCTTTTTCAGCGCGTTGGCAAATTTGCAGACTCGTTCGTGTAATTCGCGGTAGGTAATTTTGAGGTCACGGGCAGGGTCATCGCCTTCCCAGATAATTGCCACGTCGTCGCCTTTGGACTCGAGGTGACGATCCACGCAGTTGTAACAGACATTCAGCGTGCCATCGTAATACCAGCGAATATGCACATCGTCTTTGGCGAAAGAGACATCCCTGACCTTGCTGAAAGGCTTGATCCAGTCAATTCGCGATGCCTGCTCCGCCCAGAATCCCTCGTTGTCTTCGATGGACCGTTTGTACATTTCCTCGTAGCCGGCCTGGTCGACATGGGCCCGCGCGGCGAATTCCGCCTTCACTTCATGGGTTTTGACTTCATGGGTCTTGCTCATGCTCAATCCTTGTTTTTCTATTTGAGCCGGCTCGCCGTCTCCAGAATCCTTTTTGCCTGCAACCAGTGTGGCCGGTCGATCATCTCTCCGTCCATGCCCAGCGTACCCGCATCCGGGTTAGCTGCGAACAACTCGACTATGCGCCGCGCACGCTCCGTTTCATTACTCGTCGGTACAAATGCGTTGTTAATGACATCTACCTGATCGGGATGAATCGCAAGCATGCCCTCGAAGCCGTCACGCCGGGCTGCTGCTGCAAATGTTGCCAAACCGTCCGCATCCCTGTAATCCGTATAAACCGTGTCGATAGCGGGCACGCCGGCAGCTGCGGCCGCGAACAGACAAAGTGAACGGGCCAGTTGGTAGGGCGCAAGCCAGTTACCGCCGTCACCGCGACTGGTGGATGCGCCGACCGCTGCACTCAGATCTTCAGCGCCCCAGGTGAGCCCGGCAAGCCTGGCTGTCGCATCTGCATAGTCGCCCATCCCGAACAATGCACCGGGCCTCTCGGTAGCTATCGGTAGTATTGATGTCTGCCCCGCCGCCAGGCCGCATTCGTCCTCAAGAACGTCCAGAAGTTTCGCGAGCTGAGTCGCATCGTCAGCACCCCGCGGTTTCGGCAGCACGATGCCGCGCGGCGCCGAGGGCATGATCGCCTGCAAATCCTGCGATGCATCCTCGGAATCCAGTGGGTTGATGCGCACCCAGATTTCGGCGTCACATTCCTGTTTAAGGAATTCGGCTGCGAGCGCTCTTGCTTTTGGCCGCGCCGAGGCCGCAACCGAATCTTCCAGGTCAAGAATTAATGCATCCGCGGCGCTCACTCGCGCTTTCCCGAGCTTGCGCTCGCTGTCCGCAGGAACAAACAGAAAACTTCTGCTCACTTCGGCTTTCGCATCATGAGCGCCGAGCGCTTGCACTCACCGACAAGAACATCGTGCTGGTTGTAGGCGCGGTGGGCAAAAATCACGATGCCGTTGTCCGGACGCGATTTGCTGTCCCTGAGTTCCAGCACTTCCGTTTCGATGTGTATCGTGTCGCCATGAAATAACGGTTTCGGGAAGCGCACCTCATCCCAACCGAGGTTCGCAACAGTGGTTCCAACGGTGGTGTCGCCGATGGATATCCCGACCATAAACGCGAGCGTGAGGCAGCTATTGACGATCCGCTGGCCGAACTCTGAGTTCTTCATGTATTCGGCATCGAGATGAAGCGGCGCCGGATTATGCGTCAGCGCACTGAACCAGACGTTGTCTGCTTCCGTGATGGTCCGCCTGATACCGTGCTGGAAGGTCTGACCGACCGTGAATTCTTCGAAATACAGTCCTGGCATGCGAGTTTGTCCCTTGTTGACCGACCTCGCATGATAAGGCTAGCTATCGCGGAATAAAAATCAGGCAGAGGGCAGTGATTCGACCAGCGCCTCCATCCTGCGGCGCATCGCCGCATCGGGAAGCTCGCCATACGCTGCACCGATATTGTCCAGCATATTCTTCGCCTTACTCGTTGCCGGCGTGACGGCGGTTACCGCCGGATGGGCAGCACAGTACTTGATGAAAAACTGACCCCAGCTGTTGGCGCCAAACTCCGCGGCCCATGCGGGCACCTCGCGGCCACGCACACGTCGCCACAATCGGGTGCGGCCGAAAGGCACGTAAACCAGCACGGCGATCCCACGGTCCTGTGCCAGCGGCAGAATCATCTCCGCGGATTCGGTGTTATCGACCGCATAATCAACGCCAATAAAGTCAATGGGTGCTTCCTGCATCACTCTCGCGAGATCCGGATAGCGCCGTGCGCCGGTATAGGTAACGCCGGTATACCGCAGCCGGCCCTGTTCTTTCAGTTCCCTCAGGATACCGAGCTGCGTGGGGACATCGCCCAGGTTATGCACCTGGATCAGATCAATCGGGTCCTTGCCAATAGCCTTGAAGGACCGCTCGATTTGCGCGCGCGCAGCAGCCGGGTCGGCCGAACCGCCGCCACGACCGGCAACATTGACTTTCGTTGCCCAGAACACTTTCCCGGTCGCGTCGAGTTCCTGCACCAGCCGGCCAGCCACATCTTCGGACGCACCGTAAGCGGGAGCGGTGTCAAATACCGTTCCGCCATTTTCAAAAAGAGTGCTCAACACGTCCCGCAGCGCAGTCACGTCGTCGCTCCGGGCAACTCTGCTGAAAGTCGCCGAACTGCCGAGGCCGACGATTGGCAATTTCTCACCCGTCGATGGAATAGCGCGTGTGATCATGTCGCCTTCATAAGCCTGCAATAACCCAGGCGGCAACGTCAGTGCAGCG
>JADFGH010000308.1 GCA_022567775.1 Pseudomonadota bacterium
GCGGCGCGGTGCGGATTTATCTTAAGTGCAGCAGTCAATCAGCAGGACAGCATGAGCAACGCAAAAATTATCTATACAGAGACAGACGAGGCGCCCGCGCTGGCCACCTGCTCGCTGCTGCCGATCATCAAGGCTTTCACGCGGGCCGCCGGGGTAGCGGTTGAAACCAGGGACATTTCACTGGCCGGGCGAATCATTGCCGGTTTCCCGGACCGGCTGACTGACGAACAGAAACAAAGTGACGCGCTCGCCGAATTGGGTGAACTCGCGCAGACACCCGGCGCGAACATCATCAAGCTGCCGAATATCAGCGCATCGATCCCGCAACTCACAGCCGCCATCAGTGAACTCCAGTCGCAGGGCTACGACCTGCCGGATTATCCGGAAGAGCCGAAAAACGATGCTGAAAAAGAGATCAGCGCTCGCTATGCGAAAGTGCTCGGCAGCGCCGTGAATCCTGTCCTGCGTGAAGGCAATTCCGATCGCAGAGTGGCGGCACCGGTGAAGGCATACGCGAAAAGGAATCCGCATTCCATGGGTGCATGGAGTTCCGAGTCGAAGACCGAAGTCACGCACATGAACGATGGTGATTTTTACTCGAGCGAACGCTCGACGATTGTCGAGGCAGCCGGCGATGTCAGAATCGAACTGGTCGCTGACGACGGCCAGGTCACGGTCCTGAAAGAGAAAACCCCTGTTCAGGCTGACGAGGTCATCGATGCAGCGGTCATGAATTGCCATGCGCTGCGCGAATTCTTCGATCAGGAAATCGAAGCCGCCCGGAAAGACAATGTGCTGCTTTCGTTGCATCTCAAAGCCACGATGATGAAAGTTTCCGATCCGATCATGTTCGGACACGCGGTCACCGTGTACTACCGTGATGTGTTCGAAAAGCATGCCGCTTTGTTTGACAAACTGGGGGTAGAGCCAAACAACGGGATCGCCGATGCCTATGCCAGGATCGCCGCATTGCCGGACGCGCAGAGAGCGGAAATCGAGGCGGACATTCAGGCTGTCTATGAATCCCGCCCTGCCCTCGCGATGGTCGATTCTGACAAGGGCATTACCAATCTGCATGTGCCCAGTAACGTGATCGTCGATGCGTCGATGCCTGCGGCCATTCGATCCTCGGGGCAGATGTGGGGGCCGGATGGACAGCTGCATGACACGCGCGCAATGATTCCCGACCGCTGCTATGCCGGCATCTACCAGGAAGTGATTTCTTTTTGCAAGCAACACGGCGCCTTCGATGTGACAACCATGGGCAATGTGTCCAACGTCGGCCTGATGGCTCAGAAGGCAGAAGAATACGGTTCTCACGACAAGACATTTGAAATCAAGACAGCCGGTACAGTTCGCGTCGTTGACGCATCCGGCAATGTACTTCTTGAACACGATGTAGAGGCTGGCGACATCTGGCGCATGTGCCAGACCAAAGACCTGCCGATTCAGGACTGGGTCAAGCTGGCTGTCAATCGCGCCAGGGCGACGGGCCTGGCGACCTTTTTCTGGCTGGATCCGCAACGCGCACACGATGCCTGCCTGATCGGACTGGTCAATCGTTATTTGCAGGATCACGACACGGACGGTCTCGATATTCAGATCATGTCGCCGGTCGAGGCGATGCGCGCGACACTAAAACGCGTCAAGGATGGCGAAGATACGATTTCGGTCACCGGCAACGTGCTACGCGATTACCTGACTGACCTGTTTCCAATCCTCGAACTGGGCACCAGCGCGAAGATGCTGTCCATCGTGCCGCTCCTGGCTGGAGGCGGGCTGTACGAAACCGGTGCAGGCGGTTCCGCGCCGAAGCACGTCCAGCAATTTGTCGCCGAAGGACACCTGCGCTGGGATTCGTTAGGCGAGTTCCTGGCACTTGCGGTTTCGATCGAAGACCTGGCAGAAAAGACGGGGAACGAAAAAGCCCGTGTGCTGGCGGAAGCATTGAATCAGGCTAACGCCAAATTCCTGGACAACAACAAGTCGCCCTCGCGCAAGGTTAACGAACTGGATACCCGGGGCAGTCATTTTTACCTCGCCATGTACTGGGCACAAGCGCTTGCCGGGCAGTCGGATGACGCCGAACTGAGCGCCCAGTTCGCACCGATTGCAATTCAGCTTGCGGACAACGAAGCGAAAATCGTCGAGGAACTGAACGCGGCCCAGGGAAATGCCGTCGATCTCGGTGGCTACTATCATCCCGACACTGATTTAACAGCAAATGCAATGCGGCCGAGCACCACCTTGAATGCTTTGGTGGACTCCATCAACAAGAAATAGCTGATTAGTTTTGGCGCGGGCCTGGTTTACAGGCTGTGCCAGAGAGCTTCATGCCGCGGCACTGTCCCGGTAACCCTCTGATGCTCAAGCTGATCGGCGCCACAGTTTGGTCTGTGGCGTAGAGCACTGTCTTCGGGAGGCAGGGGCCGGAAGTTCGAATCTTCTCACCCCGACCAATGATATCAACCTGTTATGGCAGTAATTGCCAACATGCGCCTGCCTGGATTCGCGGTAAGTCCACAGTAAGTCCAAATGACAGCGTTGAATTCTTGCCTCCGTGAATCCTCCCCCGGGTTCGCAGTGCTGCTGCAAAATGCGCAGGATTTTGCCTCAAATTACACGCGGCGAATCACGCAAAAGGCACGCAGCTGTTCGCTGACTCATCCGCCACTCATGCAAGAACGATCTGAATAGTTGCCAAGCAGTCTTCCGCAGCTGCTATTGCATATAATTAGTTGTGTATCCGTTGTCGATTTTCTCTCTAGCAAGAGAACAGCGATTGCGTCACCTTCGAATACTGCGAATTGATTACTGGAACGAACGAACTTTGCGCAATACAGCTATTTTGCGTACGACAGTACAAGTGACAAGGGGGAGCGGCTACGGTTGAAATCGTAATTTTGATCTGACGTGTAGACTGACGATCAGACTTAAGGCATTGCCGAGTTTTAAACACCCGGTGGGACGTGCAGATTTCCTTTCGAAAGGGCAACGAGCTTCAGCGCAATTTTTTGATTCTCCTTTTCATCTAGCGGAATGTCGAAAATTCCTGCGTAGGTGTCCCACTTCTTTTTCCCAAGTCCTAGGAAGCTTAGACTGATCCCCAGTGTTGTCGACACTAACAAATCAGTATTGCCGACATGTAATCGAGCAAGTCGATGTGACGACTTTACATCTCGGCCTCGTCCTCTTAGGTTCTTGACTACTTCTTCTAGGAGGCTGTCGGACTTTCCGCTGATAAGCCGGTAAAATAACGTTACCGCGAAAGGCCAGTGAAAAGGAAGCAAGATG
>JADFGH010000309.1 GCA_022567775.1 Pseudomonadota bacterium
GTCATTCTGAATGCAGATGACCAGTTTTTCCCGTATTGGCGCTCACTCATTCCCGATGTTGATGTCGTCAGTTTCGGCCTCGCGCCGCAGGCGAATTTCCACGCCAGCGATGTATACGCGACCGAATATGGATCCGCATTCACATTGCACATGCCAGAAGGCGAGTTGCAAATCGCGCTGCCACTTTTCGGTGTACACAACGTTGTGCATGCCTGCGCCGCTGCGGCGATCGTATCGTCGCTCGATATTGACCAACAACAAATCAAGAAAGGGCTGGAATCGGTACAGCCTGTCGCAGGCAGATTGCAGCCGGTTCACAGTGTCTCGGGAGACACGCTTTATGACGACAGCTATAACGCGAATCCGGTCAGCGTGATCGCGGCTGCAAAATTTCTTGCGGCACAGACGGGGGACAGCTGGCTGGTACTCGGTGACATGGCGGAACTTGGCGATGACGCGGCCGAATTGCACGCCTCCGTCGGCCGGGATCTCAAGAGCATCGGCATCAAGCACCTGGTTGCCACGGGTGAATTGTGCAGACACACAGTTGCGGCGTTCGGAGACGGCGGCCTCTGGTTCGCCTCGCAGGACGAGTTGATCGAAATGCTGCAGGCATCTCTCGACGGGAACGGTAACGTCCTCGTCAAGGGGTCGCGCTCCATGGGTATGGAGCGCGTTGTTGATGCCTTGCGCAACGGATCAGACAAAGCGGGGGGCGAATAACGATGCTGCTTGCTCTGGCCAACTACCTGGCCCAGTTCGAATCAGGGTTCAACGTATTCAGCTACCTGACGATGCGTGCCATATTGGGCGCACTGACCGCGCTGATCCTGTCGTTCGTCATCGGCCCCAAAATGATTGCAAGGCTGAGCCAGAACCAGGTGGGCCAACCGGTACGTGATGACGGACCTGCGAGCCATTTACCGAAAGCAGGTACACCGACCATGGGCGGCGCACTGATCCTGACGGCAATCGTCGTCAGTACGGTGCTTTGGGCTGACCTCGAGAATCATTTCATCTGGGTCGTGCTTTTCGTGACGCTCGCCTACGGCGCAATTGGTTACGTCGACGATTACCGCAAGCTGGTGCTGCAGGATCCGAAAGGCCTGACCGCGTGGCAAAAACTGTTTTGGCAGTCTGTTGCGGCAATCATTGCTGCCGTTGCGTTGTACATGATGGCGACCGACGACGTTAGTACTTCGCTCTTGATTCCATATTTCAAGGACCTGGCACTGCCACTCGGCATGTTCCAGATCGTTGTCACTTATCTTTTCATTGTTGGATTTAGCAATGCCGTCAATCTGACGGACGGACTGGATGGTCTGGCGATCATGCCAACCGTTCTGGTCGGCGGTGCGCTCGGCGTATTCGCCTACGTGACCGGCAATGTCAATTTCTCTGAGTACCTGGGTATTCCCTACGTGAGCGGTACCGGAGAAATCCTGGTGTTCTGTTCGGCACTTGCCGGCGCAGGACTCGGATTCCTCTGGTTCAACACGTATCCGGCGCAGGTATTCATGGGCGATATAGGTGCACTTTCGCTTGGTGCAGCTCTGGGTGTTGTAGCGGTCGTCGTTCGGCAAGAGATTGTGCTCGCAATCATGGGTGGGGTTTTTGTCGTCGAGACAGTGTCGGTAATTATTCAGGTTGTTTCGTACAAGCTGACCGGCCGGCGTGTATTCCGGATGGCGCCGCTACATCACCATTTCGAGCTGAAGGGTTGGGCCGAGCCGAAAGTCATTGTTCGTTTCTGGATTATCACAGTCATCCTGGTCCTGATCGGGCTGGCGAGTCTGAAGATCCGATGAGTGCTGCGACCGAAAAGACGCGGGCGAGCGCAAAAAAAGCGCTGGGCGCCAGGCACACAAACCTGGTGTTCGGTCTTGGAATAACGGGCCTGTCGGTCGCGCGATACCTGAAGCGCAAGGGCATCGCGGCGCGCTTCGTAGACACTCGCGAAAAGCCGCCTGGTCTGGCTGAGCTGGGTGAAATTGATCCGGATGCCGACGTTGTGCTGGGCAGGTTGCCCGAGCGTCTGTTGAAAAATGTAAGCCGGATTATCGTATCGCCGGGCATTTCCGATGCAGAGCCATTGCTCCAGGCCGCGCGTAACGCCGGCGTCGAAATCGTCAGTGATATAGAGCTATTCGTCCATGATGCCGTTGCACCGCTGGTCGCTGTCACCGGTTCGAATGGCAAGAGTACGGTCACCACGCTGCTTTCATTGATGTGCGATGCCGCCGGTATCAACGGCCTGGCTGGTGCAAATCTCGGCGAGCCGGCACTCGATTTGCTCGAACATGACACGCCCGCCTATTACATTCTTGAGCTCTCGAGTTTTCAGCTGCAGCGAACCGCAACGTTACCGCTAAAGGTTGCGGTTCTTCTGAATATTTCGCCCGATCATCTTGACTGGCACGCGAGCGAGGACGAGTACCGCAGTGCGAAGTACCGGATTTTAAAAGAGGCGGAATCCGCAGTCATCAACCGGGACGATGAAGAGGCGCCAAAGCACCTTGCAAAGGATGTTGTGCGACTTTCTTTTGCGCTGGACGCGCCAGGTGAAGGTCAGTTCGGACTGGTCAACGAGGACGGCGAGGAATTCCTGGCCCGCGGTGAACAACTGTTGTTATCAACCGCGGATATCGCAATGGTCGGTGCGCACAACCAGGCGAATGCGCTTGCGGCACTTGCCGCCGGGGAACTCATGGGGCTCGAGCTATCAGCGATGCTCCAGGTGGTGCACGAGTTCCCCGGCCTGCCGCATCGTATGCAATATATCGCGCGCATCAATGGCGCCGACTTCATCAATGACTCGAAAGCAACCAATGTCAGCGCTGCTGTGGCGTCTGTTGAGTCGGTGCCGGGACTGGTCGTATTGATCGCCGGCGGGCAGGGCAAGGGCGGAGATTTCGACGCATTTGCCAAATCTGTGTGCAGCAAACTTCGCAGTGCGGTTTTCTTCGGAGAGGATGCTGCTGCCATCGAACGCGCCTTCGATGGACTGGCGCCGACATCACGGGTTGCGGACCTTCACGAGGCTGTACATCGCGCGGCAGAAATAGCCGCGGCGGGCGACACGGTGCTGCTGGCGCCGGCCTGCGCAAGCTTTGATCAGTATCAGAATTTTGAGGCGCGCGGCGACGACTTTCGCAGTGCGGTGATGGAGCTGACGGCATGAGGGTTTATGAGATGGGCCCAAGGGCACCTCTATATACCTGTTGTGGCCTACAGTCGCTCCTACAGGCCATTCCCTTCGGCACGCGTCGCGTCGCGCCATCAATCTGGCCCG
>JADFGH010000018.1 GCA_022567775.1 Pseudomonadota bacterium
GCGTAAGCGGACCGGTGCGTGGAGCCGATGGACCTGGCGGCGTGTACGGCGAAAGAGAATGCGCAGACACCTACGGCGGTACTGACGGAATCGGCGGTCCGGCCGGCAATTGTCAGGGTCAGGCAGGCGGCATTGGCCAGTATCCCGGTGAGAGCAGCGCCGAACGCAAAGCCAGGCTGGAAAAAACACTCGAAGAATCGGTGGGTGGTTTCGATGAAGTTCTGGCTGACGAGCAACGTGAAATCTCGACCGTTGGCCGCAACACCGAAGGCTTTGGTGGCTCAGGAGGCGGTGGTGCAGGGTCCGGCCGCGTAGGTCTTGGCAAGCAGGCAACCGGCGGCATCCAGGGTGCTGCGGGCGAGGTTGCAACTGTTGCGCAGCCCCGCGAACCACGCGAAGCATCAATTGGCGAATTGAGCGAAGAGCAGATTCGTGAGCGAACCCCGGAGGATATTCCGGACCTGGTCAGCGAAGACATCGTTGCGAGGCAATTGCGCGAGGCGGCGCTTAGCGAGGATGATCCGGCATTGCGCGAGCGGCTTTGGGAGGAATACCGGCTGTATAATGATCTTTGAGTTGCGGATCGCTGGACCGGGCAGGGACAATCAATCTTGATATGAAAAAAAATAAGCTTTTACTGTTGCTGATCAGTCTCTGTGCGTTCCTGAGCACCGGTTGCACCGTATCAGAAGTCATACACGCAGAGACGACCGAGCTGGATGTCGCGTCACTGCAAATATCGGAAGCGATGCTGCTCGATGTCGGCATCATGAATTTCGCAACAGGCGTTCCGGAAAAAAACGATGTCGAAAAAACCCGCATTTATCCTGAAGTGCGGATGGCAGAGGCCAGGTATCTTCCTTATCACCTGAAAACCACGTTGCAGGGCACCGGCTTCTGGGGCGCCGTGCGCGTCATTCCGTCGGAGTATGCGTTTACAGATGTCATGCTAAGCGGAGTCATTGAAAAGTCCGACGGTGAGTTCGTCACGATTCGCGTCAAAGCGGAAGATGCGCTGGGCCGTGACTGGTTTGAGCGTTCCTACACGATGCAGACCGGTATTTCCTCATATGCGGAATATCGCGACCGGTCCCAGGATCCGTATCAAAAGGTCTTCAACGATTTTGCCAACGATCTTCGGGCACATGCGTTGACGCTGACGCCCAGGGAAATCTCTCAGATCCGGCAGGCATCTGAGCTCAAGTTTTTCGCGGACATGGCGCCGAATGTCTACCAGGATCACCTGGCGGACAATGGAGCGGGCGAGGTATCCATTGTGCGGCTACCCGCAGAAAACGATCCGATGGTAGATCGGCTGCGGCAGATACGTGAACGGGATCGCCTGGTCATCGATACCCTGAACGAGCATTACGCAAACTTTTACTATGGGATCGCGCTGCCATACGAGGGCTGGCGCAAGCGGACCCGCGAGCAATCGATCGCCTACCGGCAAGTCAGGCGTTCGGCGGCGATGCGCGCCCTGATTGGCGCGGCCGTGATTGCAGGCTCGGTGCAGTTCGAGCCGAGCACTTCGAGCTACTCTCGTTACCGGGCGCAATCCATTGCTCAATCCGTTGCAATCAGCAAGGGCATGAATACGATCATGAACGCCTTGAGGCAACGATCGGAGGCGAACATTCACCGCGAGGAAATCAAGGAATTATCGGAGTCATTTATTGCGGAAGCTGCGCCGATGGTATTACAGGTACAGGGTGAAACAATGCGGCTCACCGGTACGGCGGAAGCCCAGTATGAAAGCTGGCGCAAATTACTCCGCGAGATCTATGAAGCCGAGACCGGCTTTTCTGACGCTATTGAGGTCGGAAATCCCGCCAGATCGACCCAACCAACCGGGTAACAGTCAGACCATCATCTATGCGGGTGCTGAACGAAGGTACGCGGCTGGCGCAAAGATATACGCTGATACGCCGGCTCGGCGCGGGTGGAATGGCGGAAACCTGGCTGGCCAGCGATCGCCAGACTGCTTCCCGGGTTGCGCTCAAATTCCTCGCCGCCGCTTACACCGGGAACGCGGCATACCGGGACCTGTTGCACAGGGAATGGCGCATCGGCAGCAACCTGATGCACGCGCATATCGTGCGCGTCTTTGAATTTCACGACGATCCCGATGGTGCTTATTACAGCCTCCAGTTCATCGGCGATGTTGACCTGGGCGTCCTGTGTGGCAAAAACCCCGATGAAGTGCTGCGGCCGGTTGGTCTGATCGCGGATGCGCTGCGTTACGCGCACGCCAAGGGTGTCGTGCACCGCGACATCAAAACCGCAAACATATTGCTCGATGGCAGCGGCGCGCCCTACCTGATTGATTTCGGTATTGCGGCGCTCCCGGCTGAGGGTGACGGGGCTGGCGGCGCTACCAGAATCAGCGCAAGCCCGCAGCAGATTGCCGGCGAAGCGCCGCAATCTGCGGACGACATTTACGCGCTGGGCGTTCTGATGCACGAATTGCTGACAGGTTCGCCGCCATCTGCCGGCGATCCCATCAGTTTGACCTTGCCTGATGGCAGCGCGGCGCCCACATCGATCATTGCCTTGATCAACGACATGCTCGCCAGTGATGCTGCGGCCCGTCCGTCGGCAAAAGAAGTTGCGAAACGGCTCAATGATGCCGGCTTTGCCGCGGGACCGGCGCCCAGGCGTTATCTCGGCGATGCACCGGTCATGCAACACGATGTTCCGGAATCCATTCAGCCGGTTCGACGTGAACACCGGCCGGCGGTTGATCAGGCCGCAGCGCAAAAGGTTTCCAGTGGTGTATCGCCGAAATTCCTGTTGGGCAGCCTTGCGGCGGTGCTCGCAATTTTGCTTGCTGTCATTTTCGTGTTGCCGTCGATGGTCAATCAGAAACCTGCTGAAACGGCCGCCGAAAACTCCCCCGGTGAGCAAGCAGGTGTGACTGATCAGGAAGCCGGGGACGAAGCGGGACCGGCGGCAGCACCGCGACCGTCAACAGTTCCCGGCAGCGGGGACACCTCGTTTAACGAGAGCACCAGCAGGAATTCCGGCAGCGAAGGTGCACGTGTCAAAGCGGCTACCGATGCGGCGCTCGGCACCCTGTTATCCAGGCTCGAGCGCTTGCGGTACAGGGCCATTGACCGATGGGGCGGCCAGCCCTACCTGGACGCAGTCGATATGTATGCGCAGGGTGACGCTAAGTACCTCAGCAGGAATTATGCGCTGGCGGGAGAGCGCTATCGAGAGGCAACGCGCATGCTGGATCCGTTCTTCGATCGCATCAACGAAGTCTTCGCGGAAACACTGGCCGCTGCCAAGGAAGCGTTTGCGGCGGCGAATCCCTCCGAGGCGATCCGGCTTTTCGATCTCGCGGCTGCAATTACACCCGGACATCGCGAGGCCGAAGCGGGCCTTAAACGCGCGCTTAGTCTCGAATCTGTGCTTAATCTGACCGCTCAGGGCGCGCAATTCGAAAAAGATCTTGAACTCGATGCAGCGAAACTGGCGTTTGAGAAAGCACTTGAGTTTGATGCGCTGTGGGAACCGGCGGCAGCAGGGCTTGAGCGGGTGCGCATTGCCATCAAACAGATGTCGTTCGACATGCGCATGACCGAGGGTCTCGATGCGCTGGCGGCTGCCGACTTCGCGAGCGCGCGGGCAGCGTTTAACGCGGCCAGGATTCTGGATCCGGCATCGAGGCAGCCCGCGGATGGATTACTGCAGGTTGATCAGGGCATCAGACTCGCTAACATTCAGCGACTGGAGCGGGAGGTCATTGCGCTGGACGAGAACGAGCAGTGGGAAGCAGCAGTCGCCGTATACAAGGAGATTCTGGGCATAGATTCCGATCTGCAATTTGCGAAACAGGGACTGGCGAACGCGACTTCGCGATCCGCGTTGCACAATCGGCTGCAGGCCCTGATCGACGACCCTGATACGCTGAGCGATCAGGTGAACATGCGGACTGCGACCAGGCTGCTTCTGGACGTTGCTCGCGTGTCGCCAATGGGGCCGCGCCTCGAAGACCAGAAAATTGAATTGTCCCGGCTCCTGAAACGGGCCGCGACCCCGCTACGGGTTCAGTTGATTTCAGACAATGTGACGGAGGTTGCAATATTCAGGGTGGGGCGATTCGGAACCTTCAGCGCGAGAGAACTCGAATTGCGTCCGGGGGTGTATGTTGCGGTTGGCAATCGGCCAGGGTACCGGGATGTGCGGCTCGAATTCCGCGTCGCGCCGGAGATTGAAATGAAGCCGATCGTCATTCAATGCGAGGAGCGGATTTGAAAATCACCTCTGTCATTATCAGGGACAGTGAAGGTGAGCGGAGACTGGATATCGAGCAGTTGCCACTGCGTCTCGGTACCGGCACCGATTGCGAAATTCGCTTGCCTGGACCGGGTAGCGGTGCCGTCGCATTGCTGGATGAGCTGGATGGTGAGCCTTTTGTACAGCCCGTAGGTCGTGGCGCCTCGATGCAAATCAATGGCGAGGAGTTGCGTACTTCCCGCAAGTTGGTGAGTGGCGATGAGCTTGAGTTTTTCGGGACCAGGATTGTCGTTGGTGAGCAGGATGAAGCGATATCGCTGCACATCCGGCTTGAAGAATCGGCCTATGTAACCACGCCTCCGGAGTTACCCGATTCCTCGGGGCAGATTGCCAGCGAGACTATCGCGCCGACCGCATTTCAGCGTGCCAGCGGAACGTCAGCGATTGATGTCGAACCAAGCAGTGATCGGTGGCGGATCGCTGTCGGCGCTGCGATCGTGATACTTGTCTTGATTTCATCGTTGTTGTTTACGTCAAAGTCGATTCAGTTCGACGTTCAACCCGGCGATCCGGACAGCCTGTCCCTGGAGGGCGGCTGGTTCAATCTTCCGTTTGGCGACCGTATTCTGATGCGGCCCGGAAGGTACACGGTGCATGTCAGCAAGCAAGGCTATTACGATGTTGCACTGGATTTCGAAGTTGATGACGCACCCAGCCGGACTGTCCTGATCGAGCTGCGCAGGTTACCAGGGCAGCTGACGATAAGCACCGATCCGGCCGTAGAGGCTATTGTTACCGTGGATGACGCCAAGGTTGGCCGGGCGCCGTATGGCCCGCTGGAACTCGAGCCGGGAACTCATGCCGTTACCGTGACTGCCGAGCGATTCCTGCCTTATGCAGAGCGTCTGCAGGTACCAGGTCTGGGCAAGATTCAGCAACTTGAGGTGCAGCTGGTGCCGCAGTGGGCCAATGTCGAGATCTCCTCGAAGCCGCCTGGTGCAGCCGTATTTCAGGGCACGACGCAAATCGGTCAAACGCCGATGCGCCTGGAACTGCTGGAGGGCAGCCACTCGCTGAGCCTTATCCTCGACGGCTTCAAAGCCTGGGACGGCACGCTCGAAACCCTCGCCAATGAAGACCAGGTATTGCCGACGGTGCAGCTCGAACCTGCCAATGCAAAGTTGCGGGTCAATTCCATTCCGCGCGGCGCCAACGTCACGGTAAATGGCCGTTATCGCGGGCAGTCGCCGGTCACGATCGCCCTGTCACCCGGCGTCAACTACGAAATCGGTCTTTCAAAAGCCGGCTACGGCACGACGGTCCGCAAGATACGACTCGAAGCCGCTGCCTCGGAAGAGATTACGATTGACCTTGCTGCGCGTGTTGGTGAGGTCACGGTCGCGGCATTGCCGGGTGACGCGACGATTTATATTGATGGCCGTGCGCGTGGCACCGGGACCGTGACTTTGAACCTGTCGTCCGCACCACACCGCCTTGAAGTGAAACGCGACGGCTATCAGACCTTCAGTCGCAGCGTCACGCCGCGACCGGGGTATCCGCAAAATATCTCGGTTCGGCTTAAGTCCGATTCGGAAGTCGAGGCACAGAGTACCGCGAGCACGATCACAAGTTCACAGGGGCAGGTATTGAGGCGTGTCGAGGCCGGTGGCTTCAAGATGGGCACGTCACGCGCGGAGCAGGGCCGGCGTGCGAACGAGGTGATCGTGCCTGTCCTGCTGACCAGGCCTTTCTATATCGGTACCAAAGAAGTGAGCAACCGCGAGTTCCGGCGTTTTCGGCAAAATCACGATTCCCGCGGCGACCTGCATGTATCACTCGCCGGCGACCTGAATCCTGTCGTCAACGTCAGCTGGGATGAAGCCGTCGAATATTGTAATTGGCTCAGTGCCCAGGAGGGCCTTGACCTCGCGTACAAGAAAGTATTCGAACGATGGCAGCCAGTAGAGCCAACGCCGAACGGCTATCGTCTGCCCACCGAAGCCGAATGGGTCTGGGCAATCCGCTACCAGGGTCGCTCAAGCGCAACGACTTTTCCCTGGGGCGGCAGAATGCCGCCGCGCCGGGACAGCGGTAACTACGCCGGAAAATCGGCCAATGCGCTCGTACCCTCGATACTCCCTGGCTATGACGATGGCTACGCCTCGACGGCACCGGTCGGTACTTTCGCGGCGAACGCGCTCGGCCTCTATGACAGTGGCGGCAACGTTGCCGAATGGGTGCAGGATTACTATTCTGTGCCCACGCCGGGGCAAACGGAGCCGATAAAAGATCCACAAGGACCGCAGCGGGGCGCGAATCGCGTCATCAGGGGGTCGAGCTGGATGCACGCGGGAATCATGGAGCTTAGAATGGGCTATCGTGACTTCGGCAATCGCGGCCGTCCGGATGTTGGATTCCGTATTGCCAGAAATATACAGTGATAATATTGAGACATTTCAGCCAGGCATGGGTCCAACAGGACAGGAATCACGAACCGCGAATACTATGCCAAAATCCCTGATAATCCTGCTCCTGGCGCTGTTTCTATCCGGTCCCGCGTGGCCGCAGGAAGACGCATCCGGCAGCGAAGCTGCGGAGCCGGTGACCACCGAGCCGGAACAGGCCGACGAAGCGGATGACATTATCGATCCTGACTTTGACGATTCAGACCTCGACGAGCAAACCTACGAGGAGGATGACGATGATTTCGTGCCGTCGGAAGAAATTCCTGCCGACGAGCCTATCGCGTTTCCGTCAAATATCTGATTTGCCATCGATGATTCTATTACCATCGGATTTTCAGTCTGAGAGTCTTAATATATGAAGAAAAAAAACATCCCGGTCGAGTTTGTGTTTCAGCTCTTTGCGCTGATTATCGCGATTATCGTTGTGCACGCGTTTTACGTGTCGATCGTACGGCCGAATGCCGCAGAAGCGATCGCAGCGCAGGCGATCGAGCGCGAAGCGAACCCGGATTACGTGACGGAAAGGTCGACCTGGGTTCTGATCAAGGATATGGAGCAGGAGGCGTGTTTTGTGCTGATGTTCTGGGCGCTGGCAATCATGGGATACAAGACAAAGACGATCCTCGATGAGCGGGCGCTGCTCGATGTTGATTTGATTCCCATTGCCGAGGGCATGCGAATCTTGCCCGAGGATACGCGCGAGTTTGCGCGCCAGGTACAGGCGCTCCCCGATGCAGGGCAGAAAATGTTGCTTCCGCGCGCATTACTGAACGCGCTGCGCCGCTTCAGCACGACGCGCAATATCCAGGACGTAGCAACCAGTTCGAACACGATTCTTGAGTCCGAGGCAGACCGCCTCGAATCAGAACTCTCGATGATTCGTTATATTTCCTGGGCTATCCCGTCGATCGGCTTTATCGGCACGGTGCGCGGTATTGGTGAAGCACTTGCCCAGGCTGATAAAGCAGTGAAAGGCGATATTACCGGCGTAACCCAGAGCTTAGGCGTTGCCTTTAACTCGACCTTTATTGCATTGCTGATAAGCATTTTCCTGATGTTCCTGGTTTACCAGTTGCAGCTGTTGCAGGAGCGCCTCGTCTTTGACAGCCAGATTTACATTGATGACAAGCTGATTCGTCACATGAAATCCGATTAGCAATAAGTGGTTCCTCGATTGACTCGTCTCGCGATACATATTAACGACGCCGGCATCACGCTTCTAAACAAGGATCAGATTGTCTACCGCGAGCCGGGATTCGCGATGCTGGGTGACGACAAGCTGACGACCGGCAACGAGGCGTTTTCAAGAGCCCGCATGGATCCGCGTCGCATTCAGAATCGATTCTGGTCGGAGCTCGTTACGGAGCCGCTTGACGATTCACGTTTTGCCCATCTAAGTGCCGCGGATCTCGTCAGCCGGCAACTCGAACAATTGTGGCGAACCGGCGGTTCTGGTGTCAGTGAATTGTATGTTGCAGTGCCCTCATATATGAATTCGCAGCACCTGGGCCTGTTCCTTGGCATTGCCGGCGAGCTCAAGATGCCGGTCGTGGCGATGGTCGATGCGGCGGTCGCAGCGACTCGACGCGAATATCGCAATGCAGTGCCCGTGCACATCGACATGAGCCTGCACACCACGACACTCACGAGACTGACGCAGCAAGGCGCGGTGCAATCGGAGCGATCCGAGGTGCTCGATTCCTGCGGCATCTATGCGTTGTACGATTGCTGGCTGAACACGATTGCTGAGGCCTTCGTGCAGCAATCCCGTTTTGATCCGCTGCATACCGCTGCAACGGAGCAGACGCTCCTGAATCGCCTCGGTGGCTGGCTGACCGAGGCGGCCCGCGGTGATCATGTGGAGATGGAGCTGGAGTTCTCCGGCGTGACTTACACCGCAAGCCTGGAGTCCCTGAGCCTGATTGGAGCTGCTTCGCCTTTTTACCAGGAGATAGCAAGCAAGCTGCGCACGATCTTCCGTGCCGGGGAGATCCCTGCGATCCAGGTAAGCGACCGTATCGCGCGTTTGCCCGGGCTGACGGAGATGCTGAAGGCGAGAGTTGGCGGTGAGGTGTTTGTGCTCGAACCGGGCGCGACGGCGCGCGGCACCCTGGCCCGCTGCCCAAAGAGTGCGGACGATACCAGCGGCGTCAGCCTGATCCGGCGATTGCCCTGGGATCAGACTGCTGTCGAGATCGGGCAGCACACTGCCGATCGTTCGGAGGCAGGCACTCCAACGCACCTGCTGCATGGCCACACGGCCCATGCAATCGGGAATTCAGCCCTGGTTTTGGGGTCTCAGGAAGGAGAGGATGCGCGCCAGATCACGCTGGCCTCTGATATGCCGGGCATTTCCCGCCGGCACTGCTCGTTGCTGCGAAAAAACGGGCAATGTGTGCTCGAGGATCACAGCAGATACGGCACATTTCTCAATGGCCATCGAATTGATGGCTCAACGGTGCTGCAGGTGGGCGACGTATTGCGCGTAGGGTCGCCGGGCTTTGAGTTTCAGCTGATTACGACGGACGATACTGATGGCTAGGAAGCGACGACCCATGGAAGTCTTCAGCATGTCGTTTCTCGACTGCATGAGCTGCGGTTTCGGCGCCGTTATTCTGTTCTTCATGATCATTAACGCCCAGGTTATTCAGGATTCGGAGATCGTACCGGAAAGATTGCAGGCAGAAACCAACAAACTCGAATTCGAAATACTCGAGCAACGCAAGAACCTGGTCCTTGCGCGGAACACGATTGAGGAACTGAACGACGAGAAGGCGACGGCCGACCAGCAGATTGCGCAAATTATTGCACTGCTCGAGAAACTCAAGGTGGAACTCGAGAAGTATGACCTGGTAACACTCGCGAAAATCCAGCGCGTGGAGAAACTGCAATCCGATATCGAATCGCTCGAAGAAGAAAAGAAGCGCCTGCTGGCGCTCGAGCAGGAGCGTGAAAAAGAGGGCACTCGCGTGCGCTCGTTTACGGGTGATGGAGATCGCCAGTACCTGACGGGGCTGAAGGTAGGCGGCGATCGCATTCTCATCCTGGTGGACGCCTCGGCCAGCATGCTTGACCGCAAGATCGTCAATATTCTTCGCCGCCGCAACATGTCTGATGCGGTAAAACTGCGCTCACTGAAATGGCGGCAGGCAGTCGCCAGTGTGGACTGGCTTTCGGCGCAGTTTCCGCTGGAAAGCAAGTTCCAGATTTATACATTCAATACCGAGGCAAAACCGGTACTGGAGGGCAGCGAAGGGGTGTGGCTCGAAGTCGGTGATGGTACCCAGCTTGACGAGGCTATTCGCATTCTGCGCCGCACAGTGCCTCAAGACGGAACCAACTTGAAAGCTGCCTACGAGGTGATCAAAAGCCTTCGTCCGCTGCCGGACAACGTCATTCTGCTGGTCGACGGACTGCCAACGATGAATGCTGCTGAAGCAAAGCGGGGCATGGTGACCAGTTCGGAAAGGTTGCGTTACCACTATGAGGCAATTGACGAGGTGCCCTCGGGCGTACCGGTGAACATTCTCCTGTATCCGATGGAGGGTGATTATTTCGCCTCGATCGCTTACTGGCTGCTTGCATACCAGACGGGCGGCGCATTCATGAGTATCAGCAAGGACTGGCCATAGCCGCCAGGAACTGAACATGGCCAAACGTAACAGAAATATGGAAGCGTTCAGTCTGTCATTCCTGGACTGTATTTGCTGTGGATTCGGCGCGATTATCCTGTTGCTGGTACTGAGCAAAATCTACGAGCCGGCGATTCTCGAAAAGACCGAGAACGATCTGAAACAACTGATCGCAGCATTGCAGGAGCAGCTGTTCGATATCCGTGGAGACACCGTTGAGGTCAGGCGGGAACTTGGCACGGTGCAGCTCGATACGTCCGCAACAAAGATGCACCTGCAGACGTTGCAAAAAGAGCTGAGCAAGGTCCAGGGCCAGTTTGCCCTCCTTAACATGGACGATCCGGCGCTCAACATAGACGAAGGTGACTTGAGAGCCGCGCGTCAGCGACTGACGGAGGAGATGCTGAATTTACGGCCGTTCCGGCGTGCTCGTAACGATGCGGTAGGCGGTATACCGGTCGACAGCGAATACATCATTTTCGTCATAGATACATCCGGCAGCATGCAGGCGAAATGGACCTGGGCGGAGCAAAAGCTGGCGCAGGTGCTGGACGTCTACCCGAAGGTCAAGGGACTGCAGATCATGAACGACAATGGCAGTTATATGTTCCCGCAGTACGGAGGTGCCTGGATCCCCGATACGCCGCAGATGCGCGACTCGATCAAGGCCCGTATGCGTACATGGGCGCCCTTCAGCGACAGTGACCCCTCCGATGGCATCATCTATGCCATTAAAACGTTCTGGGCGCCAGACAAGAAAATAAGTATCTATGTTTTCGGCGACGAATTTCAGGGAAATTCCATGGAGGCCGTGTTGCGCGAAATCGACAGGGTTAATGTCGAGGACGAGAACGGTGACCGGCGCGTGCGCATTCACGCTATCGGTTTTCCTTATAATTTCTCCGGCACGCCGCCGCAGAGTTCGCAGAGATTTGCAGGCCTCATGCGCGTGCTATGCGAACGCAACGGCGGCACCTTCGTCGCTCTAACCGAGCGGGTTCGGTAGCAGGAACAGCTTGTGGGAGCGGCTTAGCCGCGATACCTTTATTCACCCAACCGTAGGAGCGGCGTTACGTACAGGATGTACTTATGTCGCGGAGCACATGGATGTGCGTGAGCGACCGAGCCGCGATCATTGCGCAATCTCGTAGGAAGAATACAGGCAAATTCGATTCGGGCGAATTGGTCGACGGCTAAGTGTGACAATCGGCATCTGATCTTACATGCGGTGTTGGATGAGATTGCACCTTGAGTGGCCGCTGTCCCGGTAGCGGTTACTCACGACCATTCATATCAACGTCGGAGAACGGCCATGACGGGACACACTGGCGGCAGGATTCCGCACCAACTTTTCCACATTTTGACTCGATGATAGAGTGACCAGGCAGCAAGACATAGGAGGATGACGTGGCTTGGGATGTTGTCGATTTCACTGTCTTCGGTGCCATGCTATTAGGCGTTGGTGTCAACTATACGCTAGCGAAGCGGAAGGCTGACAATACGGCGTACCGATTCGCCGTTGGCGTTGCGCTTGCAGCAGCATTTATTCTCTTCTGGGTAAACGGCGCCGTTGGCATCATCGGGGATGAGAGCAACCATGCCAACATGATGTATTTCGGGGTGCTCGCCGTCGGAATCATCGGCGCCATCATCGCGCGCTTCCAGCCACATGGAATGGTACGCGCGTTGTTCGCGACGGCGCTCGCTCAGGCGTTGGTCGCCGTGATCGCGCTGATCGCCGGGTTGGGCTCCACGGGGCCGATTTGGCCTAAGGATATCCTGATTCTGACCGGGCTCTTCATCGCGCTGTGGCTGTTATCTGCCAGGCTGTTTCGGAAAGCGGCGCGGGAGCAACTTACCGCAGGTGCAGAGCCGGAGGGTTGATGCGAGCACCAGTGACCGTTTCGGGTCAACAGCCGTCATACTAACGCATTTCATTCGTTCGACCGCTTACCAGCCGTAAGCAGCCCCACCGCTAGTAC
>JADFGH010000310.1 GCA_022567775.1 Pseudomonadota bacterium
TCTTGTTCGTCGACGCCTGGCCCGCTGTCCCTGACTTCAATCAATGCGCTTTCGTCTTCCTTGCTCAGGTGAATTGTTACCTCACTCCCAGGCGGACTATGATGAACTGCGTTGCGCACTATGTTTTCGATCGCACTGGTCATCACTCCGGCGTGCCCCAGAGTGACCGGTGATGCGTCAATCTGCGCCACGACAGAAACGCCATCGATGCCTTCGGCCTTGCACTCGTAGTTGACGTTCTCAACGACTTCGTGGATCAGGTCGGCAAGGTCGGTCGGCTCGGGATCCGTGTCGGGGCTCGCATCGAGTTTCGTGTAACTTAATATTTGCCCGATGAGATCGTCCAGGCGTTCTGTTTCATTGTCGAGGCGTTCTAGTTCCGGCATGTCTGCATTTTTTTGTCTGGCCAGTTCGACCGCGACACGCATGCGTGCCAATGGGGAGCGCAATTCGTGAGAGATGTTTCTTGATAGTTCGGTTTGTCGCGCTGAGGCTTGCTGCAGGTTCTCAGCCATCGAATCAAAGTCCCTACCGAGCATGCCAAGCTCATCACGTCGTTTGCCGACGGATTCCGCAACGCGAACATCAAGATCCCCGCCAGCAAGCGCGACCGTAGCGTCCCGAAGTTTACGCACCGGTCGTGATATGGCGGTCGCCAGGAAATAGGACACGATGCCACTCACCAGCAGCGCAACAGCGAACAACAGCCAGCGGGCATCAGCCGTAGTCCAGACAGAATGCGAGGCGCGAGATGGAGTAACAAAAAACGTGTATACGCTGCCGTCTGCGGCGACCAGCTGCGGTTGCGGACGCGAACGCCGCAAATTGCGCGGATCGCGATCATCAAACTGATGCCTGCGCAGGTGTTCGCGATGCCGGCGGAAAACCCGGGTTAATCCGAATGGGACCCGTCGATCAAGGATGTCGTGCCCGCGCTCATCAAGAACAAAGATCGTAATTGCGCGCGATGTCCGATTGCGTCTTAGCCAGTCCGTCAGTCCTTTGCGGCCGCCGGCCTCGAGTGCAGCGCTGGCGCCCAGCATTGAATCGCCAATTTCAAAGTTCTCGATCGCTTCACGCATACGTTCCGCGTACAGGAATCCGGCAACGCCTGCGGTACCGATCGTGACCACAATGATCAGCCAGAACGACAGGAAAATTCTCAGTAACAGGCTACGCACGGCTAAGATCCGGGAATCAGCAGGTAGCCGATGCCACGCTGGTTTTGAATGGTTTCATTCTTGTTACCGGCGCGCTCAAGCTTGCCCCTGAGATTACTAATGTGCGTATCGATGCTGCGGTCATACGGTAGCAGCCGCCGACCGAGCGCACGCTCACTGAGTTGTTCCTTGCTGACAACCTCGCCCGGCGTTTCGAGAAGACTTTTCAGGATTTCGAATTCGGTGCCCGTCAATTGCATCGGTTTGCCATCAACGGTGGCGCGGTGGGTTCGCGTATCGAGCTCGATGCCGCCAAGCTTCCAGTGCCGCGTTTCAGTTTCCCGCGGCTGGGCACGTCTTAGAATTGCCTTGATCCGGGCGAGAAGTTCTCGCGGATTGAATGGCTTTGGCAGGTAATCGTCGGCACCAAACTCAAGGCCGATGATTCGATCGATGTCATCGCCTCGTGCCGTCAGCATAATGACCGGCACCTGGCTGCCTTGACGGATTTTCTTGAGTACTTCAAGTCCGCTCATGCCTGGCAGCATGATGTCGAGGATCAGGAGATCGAAGTCATCTGCGGCGAGGGTATCGACCCCTTCCTCGCCCGTATTGCAGACCGTTACCTGCAAGCGATCCATCGCCAGGAAGTCGGACAACATGAGGCCGAGTTCCTGATCGTCATCGACCAGCAAAACACGGGCAGTTTTTGGCAAATCAGTCATAAGGGAAACTATCGTCCGCCAAAGCAGTGGGTCGCGCAACGTTACGCCCTGCGTCCTTGACAATTCTTGGCAATGCCAGTGCGTATGCTGACGTATGCGGACATTCGGGGCGCTAGTCTGCCTGCAAGTTCAGCATGACTGGCTGATCCACCCTAAGTAAAATCCGACACCGGAGGTAATCTGATGATCAATAAATTCGTAACCATGGCCACTGCAGTGATGATGTGCACGGCAGCAGGTACGTACGCGTTAGCCCAGGATTCAGAAGGCAACGACGGTAAGCGTCATATGCGTGGCGCAAGCCATCGTATGCATCACGATGGCTTCGGCGATCCGGCACGCATGCTGGATATGATGATCCGCCATCTTGAACTTGACGACACCCAGACCCGGACAATCGGCAACATCCTCGAGGCCGCGAAGCCTGAAATCGATGCGCTGCGTGAACGTGTGCAGGCTACTCGCAAGGCAATGCATGAGCTCGACGTCAGCGATCCCGGCTATGGGGCCGATCTGCAGAACCTGTCTACCGATATCGGCGCACTAAGCGCGGAGGCAGCTCTGGTGCAAGGTATGTTACGTGCCGAGGTTTTTGCCGAATTGACGCCCGAGCAACGTGAACGGGCGGCCGAGGGCCGCAGTAGAATGCGCGATCGGTTTCGTCACGGTGGCGGCAGGCACGCCCCCGAGACTGATTCGTCAGAGTCGGAGTGAGGTTCGCGGCAGGTCGCGGGGCCTGCCGTCCTTGCAAGCACTCTATGTAAAGTCAGTCCGCAACGAATCACAAAATCTGCTCGGAAGGAATGCTGCCAACTCCCGGCCGGAATTATTAGGGCCAATAAAAACAAAAGGATAGGCTGGCTTACTGACCGTACCGTCGGTATTCGAATGTTGCATTTTCGGACCACGTCCAAAACTGTTGCGAGCGTGATTCTCGCGTATTATGGTCACAGTGAATCAAGCCCGGGCGACCGGGCATTGGGGCCCGGGCGACAGGCATCAGAGTTCCCGCAGACCGATGGAACTTAACGCTTGGACGGGCTATCCAAGCAGACATAAGTCGATTGCGGCGACGGGATTCGAACGCCTGAGCCGGGGTCGATTTTGGGCAAACGAACAGGCATCCAAGGCGGTAGGGCTATGCAATCAATTAGCCGAAATAACTCGATCTATTCACGGATTTGCGCTGGCGCTGTCGCGCTGACTGCAGTCCTCGTTCTCGGCGGCTGTGCAGTCAGCTATTCAGGCAGCAGTGGTTCATCCGGCGGTTCATCGGGCGGTTCGTCAGGTGGCATGTCAGGCGGTATGTCCGGTGGCTCATCGGGCGGTTCCTCTGGTGGCTCATCGGGTGGCATGCAGGGCGGTTCTTCCGGCGGTTCCTCGGGCGGCATGTC
>JADFGH010000311.1 GCA_022567775.1 Pseudomonadota bacterium
ATGCAAATCAGTCACGGCTGGTGATGACGCTCAGCGAAGACGGTGGCGACCGCAAAGGCAGATACCGGATCTCCTGTGACTGGACGATCGGTGACAAAGACGCATTGCACGATGAGGAGCAGTTGTATCTGCTGCCTTACGAAAGCGGCAAAAGTTATCGCGTTCTGCAGGGGTACGGTTCACGTTTCAGCCACCGGGGGCTGGAACAGTATGCTGTCGACTTCAATATGTCTGTCGGCACTCCGGTGCATGCGGCGCGTGCCGGAATCGTCGCAAGAATTGAAGAAACCAATGACAAAGGCTGCTGGGAAGCCGGTTGCGGCGCCCACGCCAATTACATCGTCATAGTGCACGACGATGGCACTACCGGCGAGTACTATCACTTGCGAAAGAACGGCGCGCTGGTTGACGTCGGTGATCATATAATCGCCGGGCAAGAAATCGCGCTCTCCGGAAATACCGGCCACACGACGATGCCACACCTGCATTTCGCCGTTTATCGCGCAGCCGAATGGGGCAATACGCAATCCATCCCGGTACGTTTCCTGAGTTCGGCCGGAATCGTGCACAGTCCACGCCGTGGGGGACGTTACCAGGCCGTCTCAGATGAGCAGGCGTTGAACTGACATGATCGATCCACTGCCGATCCCTGCCAAGCACTTTGTAAACGGCAATCCCATCAAAGCTCCTTTTGCGGAGAACCTGCAGCAGGCAGTTTTTGGTATGGGATGTTTCTGGGGCGTCGAACGTCGTTTCTGGGAAACACCCGGTGTTTATTCCACGGCGGTTGGCTATGCCGGCGGCACCACGCCACATGCCACTTATGAACAGGTCTGTAGCGGCGACACCGGTCACGCGGAAGTCGTGCTGGTTGTATTCGATCCGCAGACGATTCTTTATCCCGAATTGCTCACGATATTCTGGGAAAACCATGATCCGACACAGGGCATGCGGCAAGGTAACGACCGGGGAACCCAGTACCGGTCGGTAATCCTTACCGGCTCGGACAGCCAGCGAAGCGATGCGATCGACTCGCTCGACGCCTACCAACAGCAACTCAGCGCGGCCGGATACGGCACCATCACGACTGAAATTGCACCGCTCGGTGATTTCTATTACGCCGAGGAATACCACCAGCAATATCTTGCGAAAAACCCCGGCGGCTATTGCGGCGTCGATGGCACCGGTGTCAGTTGTGCAGCCGGTTTGGCAGGAGCAGCTGCTAAAGGATGACTGCCCGAACACGCTGCTGCAGGAGCGTTTGCGGGGATACCAGGTATCGAAGGCCCGAAGCTCCATACTAACGACAGATAATTAGAGGTACCCTCAGACCTTGGCCAGCAAATCCAGCAAAATCTCCCCGTCCGGACGCCCCAGCAGAGCGCAGGCTGAACAAGCCGTAGATACGCTGCTGCGCTGGGCTGGCGATGATCCTGAACGGGAAGGCCTGGTTGATACGCCGAAGCGTGTTGCCCTGGCTTACGAAGACTGGTTCCGGGGCTACGGGGAGGATCCTGTCAAATTCCTGCAGCGGACATTCGAGGAAGTCGACGGTTACGATGAACTGATCGTTTTGCGCGATATCACTTTCGAATCTCACTGCGAACACCACATGGCGCCAATTATCGGCGTCGCACATGTCGGCTATCTACCGGACAGGAAAGTGGTCGGCATCAGCAAACTCGCACGCGTGGTCGAAACGTTTGCACGGCGCTTGCAGGTTCAGGAAAAACTGACGGCACAGATCGCCAACTGTATTGAGTCCGTTCTGAAACCCAGGGGCGTTGGCGTCGTCATTGATGCCGTACATCAGTGCATGACGACCCGGGGCATCCACAAGTCCGGAGTATCGATGGTGACCAGCCAGATGCTTGGTTCATTCCGCAAGGACGCGCGGACACGCGCGGAGTTTCTGCAGATGATCGGCAAGAACCGCTGATCAAGTGATCTCCATGCAAAATAAGCTGGGTGTCGTGGTCGGGCTGATCGCCTTGCTATTCCTCTATCTCCTGTTTTGGCCGGTCCCCATTGACCCGGTCAGCTGGGATGCGCCGGTAGACGCGGGCCTCGTGGATCCTTTCGCATCCAACGACAGACTGCGTAGAGCAGAAGTATTCGATCTCGGCAGCCACACAGGGCCGGAAGATGTCACTGGCGGGCCCGACGGCCTGATTTACGCGGCGATGGCGGATGGCGTAATCATCCGCCTGAGGCCTGACGGTAACAGAGTCGAGGTGTTTGCCGAAACCGGCGGCCGCCCGCTTGGTATCGAATTTGACGCGGACGGCAACCTGTTCGTCGCCAACGCCTATCTCGGTGTCCAGAAAATTACCCCGGATGGCAGTGTGCAAGTGCTGGTGGATACCTACGACGGGCAACGCATAGAGTACGCGGACGACCTGGCGGTTGCAGCCAACGGGAAGATTTATTTCTCGGACGCCAGTTCCAAATTCAGCGCCAGCAAATCGGGCGGCTCCTACGAGGCGAGCCTGCTCGACATTCTCGAACACGGTGGCCACGGGCGGATTTTCGAATTCGATCCTGCTACTGGCAACACGATCGTTATTGCGGATGGACTCAATTTCGCGAATGGTGTCGCGATCAGTGACGATCAGCAATACCTGCTGTTCAACGAAACAGGGCACTACCGCGTATGGCGGTACTGGCTGGAGGGGCCGCGCAGAGGGCAGCGCGAAGTGGTCATCGAAAACCTTCCTGGATTCCCCGACAACGTCAACAACGGGCTGAACGGCAGATTCTGGATCGGCCTCGTGGCACCCAGAAACGGTCTGCTCGATGATCTCTCGAACAAACCATGGCTGCGCAAAGTCACGCAGCGTCTGCCAGCTTTCCTAAGGCCCAAAGCCGAGCCCTCATCGCACGTGATCGCGATTACCGGTGACGGCCAGGTATTGATGAACCTGCAGGACACGCCGATGACGTATCCGGCATTGACCGGCGTATTCGAGACTGGCCAGTCTCTTTATCTAACGACACTTTTCGGCAATCAGTTCGGCAGACTGGACATCAATGACCTTCAATAGCAAAGACGAAATGTGCTGGCCTAATTGGGCAACAATGACGTACTACCCTCGTAAGCCTCAACCAGCATCTCTCGCCGGACCAGTGGAATCGGCGGGTAGCCGAAGCTCAGGAATTTATCGTGAAACTGGCCCCATGCCTCGCGACCACCCCGACCTTTGGTCCAGTCCTCGCGAAGTTTGCGAACCATGAGTTTTCCAAGCGTGTAATTCAGGTATCC
>JADFGH010000312.1 GCA_022567775.1 Pseudomonadota bacterium
TCGATCTGACGGTAAGGTCTTCCACCAGCTGATCGTATCGCGAGCTGTTTCGCGGGTCGGGCGATTCTTCAGTCCGGCAGCCGCCGCGCGGCTTCCGTCGACATATGAAAGTGCCGCAGACTCTCCGTCCGGATGTTCCCAGATCGGCAGGCCACCGCCCTCTGCGACTTCGTTCTCCGAGACGAAATCCTTGTCGACCCAGACTGGCGTCATATCGGCGTCAGTAACAGCCAGCGAATCTGCCAGCAAATCGCCCATCTTGAATGATCTCATCGGAGTCACTGTATTGAATATTCCGAAGATTTTCTTCTCCAGGCAATCAACCGTGAAATTTGCAAGATCGCGGACATCGATTATCTGAATATCGTCTTCCGGCGTTCCGGGCCACAACATTTCGCCGCCGCGCATCGTGCGCACCGGCCAGTATGTATACCGGTCAGTTCGGTCTCCCGGACCGCAGATATAAGTCGGACGAAGAATGGTCGTTCGATCGGCACCAACCTCTGCCACTACCCGCTGCTCGCAGAGCGCCTTCATCGGCCCATACGTATCGCCGGTGACTTCCTCGACGGTCTCATCTTCCATTGTGGCCAGCCCGGTATCCTCGTCGATCGGCGCAGTAAATGAACCGTAAACCGATATGGTGGAAATATAGAGATAATGAGACACCGCTGACGAGAGCAACCGCGCCGAATCCTCCACCTGTCTCGGCACGTAACCTGAATTGTCGACAACGGCATCCCATTTACCGCCCTCCAGCGCCTGCAGATCACCGTTACGATCGCCGACCAGTAATTCCAGGTCGGGAAACAGCTCGTTATTTGTCCTGCCGCGATTAAACAGGCTGACTTCATGGCCGCGGCGCAGTGCCTCCCGAACCATGTGCGGCCCTATGAAGCCGGTGCCACCCAGGACCAGAATTTTCAGTGGAGCGGATGGTTCGGGTTCTACTTCCTGTTGCGTGTCACCCCCGGGCGTACATCCTGCAGCAACCACGGCGCCACCAAGAAGGCTTGTTTTCAGGAATCGTCTTCTGTCGTTATTCATACTGGGGACCGTTGTTTTTTTATGCTAATTGGATCGCAGCGGGGGTCGCTGCCTGCGCATCCCTGTACGAAACGCCGCTCCTACTAGCGATACCGGTCCATTAGTTTCGCCAGTTGGTCGTTGCCGGGGTTCAGTTCCTGGTATGGAATTTGCGACAACGGTTGTTCGACGCTCCCCGAAAGATCATGCATGTCGCCGGTTTCTTCGTCTATATATAAGAGTCCGGTTATGATTTCTCCTGCGTTAACGCTGTCACGCAGGAAAGAAAAGGCTGCGGCCCGGCTGGTTGGATCATACTCCCTGTTGACCTTGCGGAAGACAATTTTGCTGCCATCGTGCAACAGGACCGGCATCGTGTCGCCTTCCTCATAGGCCGTGCGGATTTCCTCGGCCGGAGGTATGAAATCGGCATCGATGACGTGCTGGTAATGTTCTCGAGTGTGCGCGTAGCTTTTGGTCGATCCTTCGTGGTCATTGAAGGTCAC
The DNA here is from genome assembly GCA_022567775.1 of Pseudomonadota bacterium. Taxonomy (GTDB): domain Bacteria; phylum Pseudomonadota; class Gammaproteobacteria; order Steroidobacterales; family Woeseiaceae; genus SZUA-117. Next base: position 1,533 of record JADFGH010000312.1, read on the forward strand.
GCAGGGACTGATGACATCAAGCAAGGAAAATCCCTTATGCACTAATGCGCCCTTGATCAGCGGTACAAGCTGGTCTTTGTCACCCGAGAAACTGCGCGCAATATACGTTGCACCGAGGCCGATGGCGGTGCTCACCGGGTCGATCGGCATCTGACGATTGGCCGGCCCTTTCTTGGCCTTGCTGCCAACATCTGCCGAGGCGGAATACTGACCCTTGGTCAGTCCATAGACGCCGTTGTTTTCGATGATGTAGCACATATCGAGATTGCGGCGAATGATATGTGCGAACTGGCCCATGCCGATGGACAGCGAATCCCCGTCGCCGGATACACCAAGGTAAGTCAGGTCACGGTTGGCGGCATTTGCTCCCGTTGTTACTGACGCCATGCGACCGTGCACGGAATTAAATCCGTGCGACTGATTCACGAAATATGCCGGTGTCTTGGACGAGCAACCAATGCCGCTCATCTTAGCGAGCTTGTGTGGCTCCAGCCCGAGTTCGAAAACTGCCTGAACAATTGCCGCCGTGATCGAATCGTGGCCGCAGCCGGCGCACAGCGTCGAAACTGCACCTTCGTAATCGCGCGCAGTAAAACCGAGCTGGTTGCGCGGCAGCCCTGGATGCGAAACTTTTGGCTTGGCGATATAAGTCATAAGTCCAGTTCCGATTAATTGACTCAGGCAGCTTTGCCTTTCGCCATTTCCTCCAGTACCCGGTCAATAACGAAACTCGCGTTAATCGGCATGCCGTCATAGTGCAACATAGACACAAGCTTCTCCGGATTGGCGTTCGCATCGAGTATCAAGAGAGATCTGAACTGGGCGTCGCGATTTTGCTCCACGACGTAGACCAGCTCGTGCTTGTCAATGAAGTCGCTTACTGACCGGGTAAATGGGAATGCCTTGACCCGGCAATAATTAAGACCGACATTTTTGTCCTTGAGATGCACGAGTGCTTCCCTGACCGCACCGTCACAACTGCCAAGTGACAGGATGGCGTTCTTGTTGAATTTGGAGTATTCAATCTCAGGCCCGGGAACTAGCGTACGGGCCGTTTCCCACTTGACCAGCAGCCGGTCCACGACCTCCTGGTATTCGGCGGAATCTTCCGTGTAGCGGCCATACTTGGTATGCCCGGAGCCACGCGTGAAGTACGAACCCTTCGGGTGCTCGCCCGGGATCGTCCGGTAGGTAATACCATCGCCGTCTGAGTCGAGATAGCGGTAGAACGTGTCCATCGACTCGAGGTCTTCGGCCGACAGGACCTTGCCTTTATCGGGCTGATAGTTGTCGTCCCACTTCAGATCGGGACACATCCAGTCATTCATTCCGATATCGAGATCCGACATCACCATCACTGGCGTCTGCAGGCGGTCTGCGAGATCGAAGGCGGTGATCGTCAGGTAAAAACACTCTTCCGGGTTGGCTGGAAACAGAAGAACGTGTTTTGTATCGCCATGCGACGCATATGCGCAGATCATGAGATCACACTGCTGGGTGCGCGTCGGCATGCCGGTCGACGGACCGGTTCGTTGCACATCAAATATGACGGCAGGCAATTCCGCGTAATAAGCAAACCCGATGAACTCACTCATCAGCGAGATGCCCGGACCACTGGTCGGCGTAAAAGCGCGCGCGCCATTCCAGGTTGCGCCGAGCACCATACCGATCGCGGCAAGCTCATCTTCGGCCTGCACAATACAGAATTTTTTCTTGCCGGATTCCTC
>JADFGH010000313.1 GCA_022567775.1 Pseudomonadota bacterium
TTTTGCCTAAACAAGTATATGCAAATACTCGGCACTGCCAAACCGCATCGACGAGATGTCATGCCCTTCCAGCATGTTCAGTATTTGCAATGCAGCAATGCCCTGACCGTTCGGGGGCAGCTCATAAACATCCCAGCCTCGATAGTATGTCGATACCGGCGTCACCCATTCTGACTGGTGCGCTGCCAGGTCATCGTAAGTGAGCAGCCCGCCCTGCTCAGCCATGTAGGCATCAATGCGCCTGGCAATATCGCCTTTGTAAAACTCGTCTCGCCCCTTCTCGGCTATCGCTTCGTAAGTAGCCGCAAGTCGCGGATTTTTGAATACCTCGCCCTTGGCAGGCACGTGTCCGTTGGGCATGTAGGTCTCTTTGAACCCTGGAAACTCTCCGATGCGGGATTCATTCAACTTCATGTAGTACGCAATAACCTCCGACACCGGAAAGCCTTCACGCGCATAAGCAATCGCGGGCGCCAGAATCTGCGCCATCGGCAAGCGGCCATAACGACCGTGCAGCTGGAACCATCCGTCCACGGTGCCCGGAACACTAACGGGCAACGGCCCAAGCGGCGGAATCGTGTCGATTTCCCTTTTTGTAAAGTATTCCAGCGTCATGGCTTTGGGCGCTCGGCCCGAAGCATTTAACCCGACAAGCTCTTCTTTCCCGGCGTCCCAGACAATGGCGTACAGATCGCCACCGATGCCGCAGCCTGTCGGTTCCATCAGACCCAGCGCCGCGTTGGCTGCAATGGCAGCATCTACCGCACTGCCACCCGCTTGCATAATATCCAGGGCAATCTGCGTCGCCAAAGGCTGACTCGTTGCTGCCATTCCATGCGTCGCTATGATTTCCGAGCGCGACGCATGCGCCCGACCGGTGACACGATCATAGCCCGGATCAGGTGCCGCCAATGTCGAACCTCCTGAGATGATCACTGCCAAGACTGCCAACCATGTTATTTTCTTCATCCTTTCGCTCCGCTTGCGAGTTACCCATCGATCCCGCTTCACGGGAAACGCTAATGATGGCACTCGCCGCCAGTGGCGGCAACAGGGTATGATTTGCACTATGGACGACAACTACTCGGACAAGAATCCATCACTTGGCGCCTTGTACGCCGAACACATCGAAACCGTCTGTGCTCGACATGACCATGCGCTGGAGCAGGCGGGGGCGAACCACGCCGTTATTTACTCCGGCAACCCGAAGATCGCGTTTCTTGACGACTATCAGATGCCGTTTAAGCCGAACCCGCACTTTGTATGCTGGGCACCGCTAACCAGCTTGCCATTCTCATTCATTGTTTACACGCCAGGTGAAAAGCCGGTCCTCATCTATTTCCAGCCACATGACTACTGGCACGTTGTTCCAGGCACACCCGACGGCTACTGGACGAATCAGTTTGATATTCGAGTCATACACTCAATGGACGACATCGGCGCTCACCTGCCTGTGAATCGCAAAAATTGCATCATTGTCGGCGAAATTCAGGATAATGCGCTCGGCTTCGGAATCGAACGGATTAATCCGACCACGGCCGTCAATATTCTGCACTACGCGCGCGGCGTAAAAACGCAGTACGAACTGGCGGTCATGCGGCTTGCGTCCCGGCGTGGCGCGACAGGGCATATTGCCGCTGCCGCCGCATTTCGCGACGGCCTGGCCGAATTCGACATTCACCGCGCCTATTGCAAGGCCGTCAGTCATGTCGATCCTGAGCTGCCATACGGCAACATCGTCGCACTCAACGAACACGGTGCCGTGCTGCATTACACCGACCTGGAACGTGAAGCACCCACCGATTTGCGATCATTTCTAATCGATGCAGGTGCCCAGGTTCACGGCTACGCATCCGACATCACACGCACCTACTCCTTCGCCGATCAACGTTTTCAGGAATTGATCGACCGCATGGACGCCATGCAGCAGGATATCGTCAACCAGGTCCAGTCTGGTGTCGATTTTCGGGACCTGCATATTGGCACGCATAAGATGTTGGCAGAAATATTAGTCGAGACCGATCTGGCTGCAGGCGATCCCGATACACTACTTGAAACCGGCGTTACATCAGCGTTTTTTCCGCATGGTCTGGGCCATTTGCTAGGCACGCAGGTGCATGACGTCGGTGGATTCATGGAGAACGAATCGGGCACCATCATCGATCCGCCGAGCGGCCACCGCTACCTGCGATTAACGCGCGTGCTTGAAGAAAACATGGTGCTGACGATTGAGCCCGGCCTGTACGTGGTGGATTTGCTGCTCGAAAATCTTCGCGGCACGCCGGCCGAAGGCCATGTGAACTGGGAGGGAGTCGACTGGTTACGTCCCTACGGCGGAATTCGCATTGAGGACAACGTGCGAGTGCTGGTTAATGATCGGGAAAATCTGACTCGCGATGCTTTCGCGCAGCTTTAATTCTTGCTTTCACGCGGGCACCTCTGCGCTCGAGTATAGGACGTACCTTTGGTGCCAGGCCCGGAAATAAATACATGAGCGTCGTGAGTACGCCACTGATCCTGGGCATCGACTGTTCCCGTACATTGTTTCCGCACAGATCCAGAATGACCTCTGCGACTTCTTCAGCCGTGCTGAGTGGCTGCGAGAATGTCAGGTCAGAGGTTGCATCAATATCCGCCATGATGAAACCGGTGTCGATAGGGCCCGGCGATACGACCGCAAGCTTGATACCACTGCCTTCCAGCTCGAATCCCAAAGCATAGGTAAATGATCGTAGACCCGCTTTGCTCGCCGCGTAGGCAGCACTGCCCGCCAGCGGTGTGCGACCAGCCAGCGATCCTACATTGATAATTGCGCCACCGCCGGCCTCGTGGAGATACGGCGTTGCCAGTCTCGACAACATGATCGGCGCTTTGAGATTGACATCGATTATTTTTCCCAGATCAATGGCATCGACTGTTTCGACATCTCCGCGCTTGTGATAGCCCGCGTTATTGATGAGTACGTCGACACGGCCGTACTCAAATTGTGCTTTTTTGAAAAGGTCAACGCAGGCCTCGGAGTCGGACACGTCCATCGCAAAGATTTCAACACGAGTCTTGTCACGTAGTTGTTCGGCGATCGCTTCGAGGTTTTTCTTGTCGCGTGCGACCAGCATGAGATTGGCGCCCGCCTCGGCAAATAGCCGTGCGACGGCGGCACCCACGCCCGCCGAAGCACCCGTGATGATCACGGTCTTGTCTTTAAAAATCATGCTTGAATATTACCACTGTAGAAGCGCGCCT
>JADFGH010000019.1 GCA_022567775.1 Pseudomonadota bacterium
CTGGGTTATGGTTGAAAGTATTGCAGCGAAAACGGGCGAGCTTCGGAATTTCAAACGAGAAGTCGGTTTCCAGAAATTCTTCGTAGTCCTTCCGCTGCTTGTCATTCATGATGTCGTACACCATGCTATTGACATCTTTGTGAGTCAGCGCCGGCATGTTGACGCGTTTGATGTCGCCATCGACGCGAATCATGGGCGGCACCCCACCGGAAAGGTGCAAGTCGGATGCGTTGTTCTTCACCGTGAAAGCCAACAATTGGGCAACGTCGACGGCCATAGTTCTCCCTCTGGATGTGACTGGCCCGACTTACCATAACCCGGACCTGATGGCTACTTAGTATAGCGAAGCACTGGGAGCAAAACGTGATAAAAGTCACGGAAAACTTTCGAAAAATCCAAGATTTGCTGGCGAAAGCAGCCGCTGACGCGGGCAGATCGGCGGACCAGATTCGGCTCGTGGCGGTCAGCAAAACGAAACCCGCCGAGGCCGTTCTCGAGGCCTATGCCGCCGGTCAGCGGGATTTCGGTGAGAATTTTGTCCGTGAGGGACTGGAGAAGATCGCCACGGTCAACCGGGCCGACGCTGTCTGGCATTTTATCGGCCATCTCCAAGCCAACAAAACAAAGGCCGTCGCCCAGCATTTTCAATGGGTTCACACCGTTGACCGGCTAAAGATAGCACGCCGCCTGAGCGTCCAGCGCCCCCACGATACTGATGACCTGAATATCTGTATCGAGGTCAATATCGATGCCGAAGACAATAAATCCGGTGTAGCAGCCGCCGAGGTGGCGGATCTGGCGGCGGCGGTGGCCGAGCTGCCCCGCCTCCGGCTGCGCGGCCTCATGTGCCTGCCGGCGATCCGGGACGATTTTGAAGAACAGCGACGACCCTTCGCCAGGCTACGGGCGCTCATGGAATCGCTGAACCAGTCCGGAATGCAAATGGATACGCTTTCCATGGGCATGACGGCAGACTATGCTGCCGCGATCAGGGAGGGCGCAACAATCGTCCGCGTGGGAACTGCAATTTTCGGTGCCAGAGAATGATCAATACCAAAGTAGGACTAATCGGCGGTGGCAACATGGGACGGGCGATCGCCGGGGGACTCCTGCGCGGCGGTATGCACGCGACAGATCTGATGATCGCCGAACCGCTGCCGGAGCAATGCGATCTTTTACGGAAGGAACTCTACGGCATCATGGTGACCGAAGAAAACCAAACGGTCGCCGCAGCCGCGGACATTCTTTTGTTTTCCGTGAAACCGCAAATTCTGAAATCGGTTTGCCAGAACCTCACGGATGTCGTTCAACAATCGCGGCCATTGATCATGTCAATCGCCGCCGGGCCGAAAATCGAAGACATCGATCGATGGCTCGGGGGAGGCTTGTCGATCGTCCGGGTAATGCCCAATCAGCCAGCACTAATCGATCAGGGGATATCGGCGCTGTTTGCTAACGACCGAACCAGTGTTTCGGGACGCGACATGGCCGAAACAATCATGACAGCGGTTGGCCAGGTCGTCTGGCTGGACAGCGAATCGAAAATGGATGCTGTCACTGCGGTATCCGGCACCGGCCCATCATATTTCTATTTGCTGATCGATTGCATGATTGAGGCCGGCATCAAGTCCGGTATCGATCCAGAAACTGCCCGCACGCTTGCGGTGGAGACCGCGCGCGGGGCAACGTCACTTGCCTCCGCTGAAACGGAGTCGATGTCATCGCTCATCGAACGTGTGCGATCACCAGGCGGCACCACGACGGCCGCGTTTGAACAACTCGATGCAGCAGATGTTCGTGGTATCTTTGCGGCAGCTATCAACGCCGCCGAACGACGGGCTGCCGAGCTGGCCAAGGAAGCCGCCGCAAGTTAGGCAAGAAAATCGCAATGACCCAGGCTATATATTTCATCGTAAAAACGCTGGTGCAGCTATACCTGCTGTTGCTTCTACTGCGTTTTTGGCTGCCGGTTTTGAGGGCAGATTTCCGTAATCCGATCGCTCAGGGCATTTTGCGAATAACTTCCCCGCTGGTAATACCGGTAAGGCGATTTATTTCGCCGATTGGTCGTCTGGACACCTCGACGATCCTGGTAGCCTACGTACTCGAGTTTCTGCTGGTGCTGACGCTGCTCGCACTAAGAGGGCTCAATGTGGGAGCCCTGCCAATTGCGATCACGGCGATTCTTGAACTTGCCATCCAGAGCCTCAATCTTTTCTTCTTCGTTATTTTGATCAAGGTCGTATTGAGCTGGGTAGCGCCGCAAAACTACAATCCGATGACCGCGCTGCTGAATACGATGGCTGAACCAGTGCTCCGTCCGTTTCGCCGCATCGTTCCGGCCATCGGCGGATTCGATATTTCGCCGATTTTCGCGATCGTACTGTTGAAGGCGGCAGAAATAGTTCTGCAATCGTACAGACCGATTCCAATTTGAATTTAAATGAAGTGAATTCGAAGTCCTAAATTGGAATAGGACAAGCGCCGCCGATGGGCTATAGTCTGCAGGTAAGTTGCTTTAAGGGATAAGGGAACGCAGAGCATGAGAATTATTAAAACAGTCATCACTCTGTCATGTCTGTCTTTACTTGTGGCTTGCGGCGGACCCGCCACTGACGCGACAGTGCCTGCGGCAGAGCCCGCTGGCGCGACGTCGGTGGATATTGGTGAGCATATCGTTCATTTCAGCGCGCAGTCTACGGATAATTTGCCACCGGAAGTGGCGCGGGCCTATGATTTCGTACGCAGCAAGAACCGTGCAATGTTGACCGTGTCGGTACTCGAAAAAGGCACGAACAAAGCGGTGACCGCCGAGGTCACAGTCAAAACGGTCAACCTGACCGGGCAACTCAAGAACATAACGATGCGTACGATCACGGAAGGGGACGCAATCTATTACATCGGGGAAACACCGGTTGCTAATCGCGAAACCCTGATTTTCGACATCACGATTACCCCGGAAGGCGTCGATAAGTCGGTCGACGTTCGCTTCAAGCGCCAGTTCTTCACGAACTGATTAATTAAAGGGTAAACGAAGGTTAAAAAGGGATCTGACCCCTTTTTAGACCCCTTTTTACCTACGTGTGTCGAGCGATAAACGCCTCCACAGCCTCGCGCAACAGCGTAAGCTTGCCGTGAAAGAAATGTTCAGCGCCCTCGAGTATTTGCAGCTCCGGCCCCGGGTCGAGTTCGTTCACCCATGCGATAGTTTGATCGACAGCGACCAGTTCATCCTGATCGCCCTGCAGAATCAGCCATGGACATTCCGGCTGAGACGACAGGTATTTTGTGAACCGCGATATTGCGGGCGCAATGCTGATCAGTCCGGCAGGCCTGCGCGCGGCGGCGGCACGAACGGCCATTGCGGCGCCAAAAGAAAACCCGGCATTCCAGAGCGGCAGGTCCGGGTAGTTATCGGATAACCAATCCATTGCTGCAAATACATCTTCGAGTTCACCCCTGCCTTCATCGAACTCCCCGTCACTTTCATTAACGCCACGAAAGTTGAAGCGCAGTGCAATGAATCCCTGTCTGATGAAGCTGCGCGCCACGGTATGAGCAACTTTGTTTTGCATCGTGCCACCGTGCAGCGGATGTGGATGACAAACAACGGCACAACCAACCACCTCCGTATCCTGCGGCGCTTCGAGCAGCGCCTCGAGTTTGCCCGCCGGTCCGTCCAGCTCAAGCTTCTGTGACCTTCGCAGTCCTGGCATTCGCTGATTCCGCTGTGATGTGGACCCGTACGCTGGCGGACAATCCTATCCTCAGTACCTGAGATTGTCGCCAGGACGCCGGACCGGCCTCGACGCCAACGATAGAAAGCAACTGCGATCGCTGGCCAGTCAGGCCGATATTGCTGTAAAATTATAACCTTATGCAGCTCCTGTGTGCCCGGGCTGCGAAACACCGGATTTCTGGAAAGTGAAAAACATGTCATCGACTATCGAGCTGGAAAACAAGTTTTGCGCGCATAACTACAATCCGCTGCCCGTTGTGCTGTCGCGTGGTAATGGCGTATTTGTCTGGGATGAGAACGGCAAGAAGTACCTCGACATGATGAGCGCCTATTCCGCCGTGAGTCATGGGCACGCGAATCCGCGCCTGGTCGAGGTCGTGAAAAATCAGGTCGCAAAACTGACCATCGTTTCCCGGGCCTATTACACGGACCAACTCGGCGAATTTCTGAAGCTCGCTTGCGAATTGACCAGGCAGGACATGGCGCTGCCAATGAACACCGGCGCCGAGGCCGTGGAAACCGCAATCAAAGCGGCTCGCAAATGGGGCTACGAAGTCAAGGGTATCGAGACGGACAAAGCGGAAATCATCGCCTGCACTGGTAATTTCCATGGCCGCACGATAACGATTATCGCGATGTCGGACGAACCACAATACCAGTACGGTTTCGGTCCTTACCCCGCTGGCTTCAAGCTGGTCCAGTACGGCGACGCCGAGGCGCTTGAAAAACTGATCACGCCGCACACGGCAGCGTTTCTTGTTGAACCGATCCAGGGAGAGGGCGGCATTGTCGTGCCGCCGAAGGGCTACCTGAAGACCTGCCAGGAAATCTGCCGCAAACACAATGTGCTGCTGATCGCTGACGAGATCCAGACCGGACTGGGTCGCACCGGCAGCCTGCTTGCCTGTGACCATGAGAATGTAGTGCCGGATGGGCTGATCCTGGGCAAGGCGCTCGGCGGCGGCATTTTGCCGGTTTCGATGTTCCTGTCGAAGCGCGAAGTCATGGAAGTGTTCACCCCCGGCGATCATGGCAGTACTTTCGGCGGCAACCCGCTGGCATCCGCTGTCGGCCTGGAAGCACTGAAAATCCTCATCGAAGAAAAGTTGCCCGAAAGAAGCAAAGAAATGGGCAACTACCTGATCGGAAAATTGCATGGGCTCGACAGCCCGTTGATTAGCGGAATCAGAGGTCGTGGATTGTTTGTCGGTATCGAGATTGACCCGGCGCTCGCCAGTGCCAGGGAAATTTGCGAAGCGCTGATGGAGCGCGGATTGCTGAGCAAGGAAACTCATGAGACTGTTGTGCGGCTCGCGCCACCGCTTATTATCCGCCGCGACGAAATTGACTGGGCGGTTGATCAGATTAGCGAGGTACTTCAGGATATGGATCGGATTCGCCTGGCCTCATAAAGTCAGTGTCGACGCACACCAGGTTCAAAGGAAATAAGCGATGCCTGAGCTAACTGCCATACACATCGGACTACTGGCCCTCGCGCTGGTCGTGGGCGTTGCACTCGGCTGGATTTTCCGGGGCGAGCGCTCCGCGAAAGAAAAGATTGCGATCAATGCAGGCTGGCAGGACCAGCTGGAGTCACAACAGGCCGAGCAAGATCGTCTCGCCGAACAGAATACGGGCCTGATGGAGCAAATCAGTCAGTATCAGGCATCACACAAAGACTCGATTAATCGCGCCAAGGAATTATCTGATTCCCTCAAGGAGTCCTTTCAGCGGCGCGACGAAATGAAAACCCATCTTAATGATTTTCGGAAAAAGCTGGAGCTTACGATCGCACAGCGCGATAAGCTCAAAGACGCTGTCGAAAATCGCGAAATTCAGGCCAAGAGTTCTACCGGGGAGCTCAAGGAAAAAGATGACAAGATTTTCCATTTAAGCCGCGAACTGACCAGTTGGCAAAGCCGTGTACCACCGCTGGTTGAAAAATTTCAGTTGCGCGACAAACAGGCACGGGAACTCGAGGAAGAATTGGAAAAGGCCAGGGCAAGAATCGAATCGTTCGAAGAAATGGCCAGATCGAATCAAACCCGAATTGAGCCGATTGATGCCGGTGGCTTGCCGGATGGCCTGGACGCGTCGAATGAGCCGCACTCGGATACGTCAACTCATGCAGTGTCGGTATTGCAGGACCAGATCGACGATGACGCGACATTGGAAGAAGAGGTTGAACCGGTAGAGAATTTGACATCGTCGGATGATGAGCTTCTCGCCGCAGACACATTCGTTGACGAAGAAGACAGGACAGCCGATGATGAGCCTGATGTGGAAACGCAAGAAGTGCCTGACTCGATAGAGACGTTTACCGCACTGGCTGATGAGCTTCTCGCCGCAGACACATTCGTTGACGGTAAAGACAAGTCGGCTGATGAACCTGGCCCGGACACGCAGAAAAGCAACGATGATTTGTTGTCTGGAGAACCTGAGTCAGGCGGCGACAAAGATGATCTGAAACAGATAAAAGGCGTGGGACCCGCGATCGAAAAAACGCTTAACGACCTTGGCATCTTCCTTTTCAACCAGTTGGCGGAGATCAGCGAACAGGAAATCGACCGTGTTGCACAGCGGCTGAAAGGATTTCGCAGCCGCATTTATCGCGAAGACTGGATCGGACAGGCTCGCGACCTGCATTATCAGAAAAACAATAATCCATCCTGACCGTGCCGCTTATCCGACCGGCTAACTGTGATCATTCACATCTGAGTGTACAAACAGTGTGAGAAATACTCTCACGCATGACATCCAGGCAGGCCATGAGCTAGTTGCGATCGTTGGCAATTGATCAGACACACACCGTCGATGAGAGCTGACGTTCAGATCTTCATTTCCGAAAAATGGATCGCCGGACGGCTGGTTTGCGTCCAGGAGCAGCCGCCAAGCTGATAACATAGCAGCAGGCTGCAGTTGACCCTTTCCGGTCATTCCGTGATGGTCGGTCCGCAACCGTATGTAGAACAGTCTAAGCCATTCACAAGGAACTTCGGCGCCCATGAATGACGAGGAAAAGCAAAAGTACTACAAATTGGCACATAAGCTGATTTCGCAACAGAATTTTGCTGCGGCGCTTATCGTAGGAGCTGTAGCTACTCTCCTTGCAGCTGCTGCCTACGGCATCACAGTCGCTACATGGGCTTTTTCGTATGGTTTCGCAGCGGCAGGCATTGGGATTGTAATTGGCCTATCGATGCAGTTTCTCGGGCGTGGGATTTCGACGAAATTCGCTGTGGTAGCAACGGTATATACGATTACCGGTTGCGTTCTCGGCAACTTGTTCAGGGTCATAGTAGAGCTAGCGGTAGCTAATGCGACCTCACCAATTGACGTTCTCCGGAATGATTCCATATTGGTTCTCGCAGAGCGGTCGGTTTCCTACTTTTCCTTGGTCGATCTTGTTTACTGGTTTGTTGCTGTCTTTTGTGCGGTATTTCTCGCCAAGAGACCGCTGTCTCGTTCGGAGAGATTAGCCATCGGCTTGGTTGAATTGAGAGGTTAGATCGTAACGGTGCATTTGCAGCACTGTTGACGGCCGGTTTTGGCCGTATTCTGCTTATCGCGATATCGATTTGCTGACCGTTTGAACGGCTGCTACTGGTGAACGCTGCCGCTCCTACTGCGTGGCAGGTGCTTCGCCATCGATGCCTTTCAGATCAGCAAGTTCGACTTCGAACACGAGCGTTGATCCGGGCGGGATCAGGTCGCCTACCTGGCGGTCTCCATAGGCTAACTCCGGCGCGATGGTCAACTCGCGAATTTCGCCGATTTTCATGCCGACAACGCCCTCATCCCATCCGCGAATGACCCGGCGTGCTCCGAGAGGAAATTCAAAATGGACGCCGCGATCGACGGAACTGTCAAATTTGTCGCCGCGATTATTCTCTGCGGACTGATCGTAAAGCCAACCCGTGTAATGCACGACAACCGTGTGGCCAACCTCTGCTGCCGCTCCGGTTCCCTCTCGCAGCAGCCGCATGGACAGACCAGGCACAATTTCAATCACCTCGATGGCTACTGTCTCGGACGCAGCTGATTCAGCGGCTGCTTCGCTGCCCGCCGTCGCGTTTTCGTCAATCCCTGAGTTGCCGCATGCGGTTGTCGCCATCACGATGCCGAGCCAAATGACCGGTCGAATTAATTTCATTTCTCGTACCTTGAGTTAATTGTCGATTGCGCGTCACTTAAGGTTTGTCAAACTCGAGTGACGCAGAATTGATGCAATAGCGCAGACCGGTAGGTTCTGGCCCGTCTTCAAAAACATGGCCAAGATGTGCATCGCAGTTGGCGCAAACAACCTCGTCCCGGGTCATGCCGTGGCTCGCGTCCCTGATTGTACGCACCTTGTCCCCGGCAAGCGGTAGCCAGAAACTGGGCCACCCGCTACCGGAGTCATACTTGTGATCCGAACTGAACAGCTCCGCACCACAACAGACGCACTGATATACGCCCTCATCCTTGTGATCGACATACTTGCCAGTAAACGGCCGCTCGGTACTCTTGTGTTGCGTGACCTCGAACTGCTCGTCGGTCAGCCGCGAGCGAAGATCCGCATCAGCGTCGGTATCTTGATTCATGTGTGTTGATCTGCGTTGCCGGAACCGATCTCCAGCAACAGCTGGTTGATCCGGCGCACGTACTCAGCCGGGTTCGACAGTTGCGCACCCTCTGCCAGCAAAGCGTGGTCCAGCACGATATTCGATAGTTCACGAAAACGCTCATCATCGGCCTCGGCCGACAACCTGCTGACCAGCGAGTGCTCAATATTGATCTCGAGGATCGGTTTGGATTTCGGCAATTCCTGTCCGGAAGCCTCGAGTAATCGCCGCAGCTGCGGTGTCAGATCCTGCTCGCCGGTAACGACGCAAGCAGGTGAGTCGACGAGACGCTGGCTGATATTGACCGCTTCGACCCTATCTTTAAGCGTTCTCCTGATCTTTTTCAGCAACGGCTTGTTCTCATCGTTCAATGCCTCTTGCGTGATTTGACCATCGCCGTCAGGCAGCGCGAGCTGTCCACGGCCAACATCCTGAAACGTCTTGCCCTCAAATTCCGGCAAGTGATCGACCATCCAGGAATCGATGCGGTCATAGAGCAATAATACTTCAAGACCCTTCTCGCGCAATTGCTCGAGATGAGGGCTTGCACTTACTGTTTCGAAATTGTCTCCGAGGACGTAGTAAATCTTGTCCTGACCCTCGCCAGCACGAGCGACGTAGTCAGACAATGACTGATCCTGTTTGGCAGAATCGGTGTGTGTCGACGCAAATCGCAGCAGCCTGGCAAGCTTTTCGGCATTCTGCTGATCCTCAACCAGGCCCTCTTTGAAAACCTGCCCAAACTCGCCCCAGAATTTTTCGTAATCCTGAGCTTCGTTCGCCGCCATCTTTTGCAACATATCCAGCACGCGCCGCGTCAACGCGCTACGCAAAGCGTCGAGTTCAGGGTTTTGCTGCAGGAGTTCCCGGGACACATTCAGCGGCAAGTCCGCTGAGTCGATGATCCCTTTGACGAATCGCAGGTACAATGGCAGGAATTGTTCCGCCTCATCCATGATGAAAACACGCCGCACATACAACTTGAGCCCCCTCGGCGCATCCCTGTTCCACAGGTCGAACGGTGCCCTTGCAGGAATATAGAGGAGACTCGTGTATTCCCTTTTTCCCTCAACCCGATTGTGGCTCCAGCAAAGCGGATCGACAAAATCGTGGGCAATGTGTTTGTAGAACTCCTTGTACTCGTCCTCGCCGATATCGGAGCGCGAACGAGTCCATAACGCGGTCGCTGCATTTACTGTTTTGGGCTCGCTGTCCGTTTCACCGAGGTTCTGCAACAGCACCGGAAATCCGATGTGGTCGGAAAATTTTCGAATCAGTGAATCGAGGCGGAGTTCATCGGCGAACTCTGATTCGGCGTCCTTTAAATGCAAGGTCACGGTTGTACCGCGTTTATTGATCTCCGCAGACTCGACAGTAAATTCGCCTTGTCCATCAGACTCCCAACGGACGCCGTCGCGCGATTCAAGGCCAGCCCTGCGCGTTGCCACTTCAACTTTGTCGGCGACGATGAAGGCAGAGTAAAAGCCAACTCCAAACTGACCGATAAGCCTGGCGTCCTTCTGACTATCGCCGGTCATCTGTTGCAGGAATTCGGCTGTCCCGGATTTGGCTATCGTGCCCAGGTTTTCGATCAACTCTTCGCGAGACATGCCGATACCGTTGTCGGTAACGGAAAGCGTTTTGCTGCCGGCGTCGAAAGCCACCACGATTTGCAGGTCCGGGTCATCTTTCAATAATGCAGGCGTTGCCAGCGCCTCAAACCGGAGTTTGTCGGCGGCGTCGGAGGCGTTTGAAATCAGCTCTCTAAGGAAAATCTCTTTGTTGCTGTACAGCGAATGAATCATCAACTGCAGCAGCTGCCGGACTTCGGCCTGAAACCCCAGGGTCTCCTGGCCGTTCTTGTCACTCACCTGGTCTCACTCCTGAATCAGCTTAATCCTGGTGCAGCATTACGCCGCTCGTGCCGACAGACAAGATAGTGGCTCCACCGGGATTTTCAAGCTTTGCTGAGACGATTCCGAACTGGAAACGTTGAACTAGTCGGCGATTGCGTCGGGCGAGGGGCCAACCACGCCCCGAAACAGCATGCCGACCGCTAGCAGGGAGACCACGGCCACGGCCAGCGGAGGATTCCAAAGTGCAATAAAGATACCGAACAGCTGCAATACGGCTGATGTAGCCATGAACAGGAAGAATCGAAATGCCTGACGGATGCGCTCCGCCTTCAGAGCGGCGGCGTAAAACAGATCTTCGAGATCGTCAAGAAACTGGGCCAGGCATTCCATCAGCTGCGTGCTCCCGGCACGTTATCTGACAATCGAAAGAGTTGGGCCCGGGCGCTTGATCTCACCTGCGTCTGAATCCGTGTCCTGCATGGCGCTGACATTCGACTGCTTCGCATGTGCGATTGCGCGATGGAACAGTTCCCAGCGTTGACGTGCTGACTCGTCCTTGAGCGCCGTTACCGGCGATTCATTATGTACGCACTTGTTTGACATACTTCCATGTTCTCAAGTGTTGTCCATTAGCTGGAACTATAGTCCCCTCGATTGCCAGTCGCCGTGAGGCAGATCACAGCTTGCTTTAGAACCTCCTTTACAAGGCTTTCTAATTTGCAAAAGAGAGAACCCGTTCGAACTTTTTTGCGGACTTATTCATCGCTTGCGTACAAGCCACAATAAATTGCGTGTACGAAATGTCTCGCACAGAATCACCTGTGATCCGTGTCACGTGGCGTCAAGAATTAGCAATGGAATTGGTGTTTCAGGTTTGACTTAAGCTGAGCAGCTTGTTTGCGGAACAGAATACTAGCTATCGAACCAGTTTCGTTTAACTTGTTCAGCCCAATTGCGATAGCCTTTCCATGTATAAAGCGACGAGTCAACGCTGGCACGTCGAGTGCGCGGTGCGGGCGCTTTGGAAATCCATCTGCGATATTGCTGCCAGCCATCCGACTCGGCTTTGTCACCGGCGTGCACACCAACCACGCGATCGTTTGCTTTCGGTTCCTCTGCAGCTTCAGCGCTGTAATCACTGGCCCAGGTAATTTCTTTGCTGTCCTGCATAAGCGTCTGCTCTTCTAGTCCCGTGCACAGATGCTACGTGGCACAGGTTCCCGGGCACAGGAACTGCATCACAATGCAGTAAGCCATTTTTCGCTTAACTATCAGTATCTTATGGACCTTTTTTACTTAATGAAGAGGGCCTCTCCAGCACATTGGCCAGACTATTTAACTAAATGCGAAACCTCGCAGATGCGCAAATCGGCCTGCAGCCGAGCGCCAGCCCAAACATTTTACGAGTGGCCGGGCTAACCTGTCACCCGGTAACAAGGCGCATAAGAATCACTCGCCAGCTTCATGCGGCCATGTATAACAAAATCGCTTAGCAATCCATCGAGCAATTTCATCAGTCGCCCGGAGCCGCGAATTTCGAAGGGACCCAGTTTTTCGATCTCGGCCATCGTGTCATCCCGCACATTGCCGGACACAATGCCTGAAAAAACGCGGCGCAAATTTACGGCCAGAACGTGCAAGGGAAGATCGCTGGTCAAATCGATCGCACGCATCGACTCATGCGTTGCAGTGAACGGTTTCTGGAAAATTTCGTCAATTACCATTCGCCAATTGAAATAATAGGCCTCGCCGCGCTTCTTACGAAACTGCCAGACCTCATCGATACCCTCTGACATCTTGCGCGCTACCTTTTCGGGATCGCCGATGATGACTGTATATCGCCTCTGTGCCTCGGAACCAAGCGTCTCCGAAATAAACTCATCGATCTGCCGGAAATACGATTCACTTTCCGGCGGGCCTGTCATTATCATCGGCAACGGCAAATCTCGATTATCCGGATGCAGCAGAATACCCAGCAAA
>JADFGH010000314.1 GCA_022567775.1 Pseudomonadota bacterium
CCTTCGATGTTTCGGGATTATGGGTGACGTCGGGCTTCATTGATGCGCACAGCCATGCAATGCTGGATCTCGATTACGGCCGCGACGCCGCGCCATTCCTGTATCAGGGTATTACGTCCGTTGTGCTCGGCGTAGACGGCATGGGCAACAACCTTGCACAGCGCATGGACCTGTGGAAAACGAACGGCATCGGCGTTAACGGACTCTTGTTCATCGGTCACGGTGCCATTCGCGAACAGGTCATGGGCAGGGATGACCGGGAACCGAACACGGAAGAAATGCAAACAATGCAGGCGCTGGTTCGCGAGGGTATGGAGGAGGGTGCCTTCGGTCTTTCGACCGGTCTCTTCTATGTTCCCGGAACCTATGCGTCGACCGGGGAAGTTATCGAACTTGCGAAAACGGCAGCAGCTTATGCCGGCGCGATTTACGATACACATGATCGCGATCTCGGCGCCGTATACCAGGGAATCGGATACGAAGCATCGGTGCAGGAGGCCATACGTATTGGAGAGGAATCGGGACTCCGCGTTATTTTCAGCCATTTCAATTTGCAGGGTGCGCACAACTATGGCCGTGCTCACGTTGGCGCAAAGCTTGTCAACGATGCACGTGAACGCGGTGTCGAAGTCTGGGCGGCGCATCATCCATACACGGCGACGCAAAGCAACCTTCGTTCATACACGATTCCTGACTGGGCGTCGGCGGGGGGTCGCGAGGAAATGATTGCGCGATTCGACGATCCCGTTCAATCGGCCGAGATAAAGCAAGCGACCAATGCGATGCTGGCAATCCGGGGTGGCGCGGACAAGATCATGTTTGTCGATCCTCGTCCGGAGCTGAACGGCAAAACGCTGGCAGATGTTTCGCGTGAAAGAGAATTGGCTCCGGCAGACGCCGTACAACAGATCCTGCGCGAGGATGATGCCGGCGTCATGAATCTTGAGCTTTACGACCACGAAAATACTCGTGTACTGGCACAAGAGCCCTGGATGATGACCTGCACGGACGGTGTGACGCCGCGTCCCGATGTGCCAATAACGCACCCGCGCACGTTCGGCGCTTTCGCACGAAAGATGCGCCTGTTCGTATTCGACGATCCGGTTCTGCAGCCGGAGTTTGCCATTCGCAGCTTCACGGGACTGGCAGCCGATTTCTATCGTTTACCAGATCGCGGCTATCTCCGCGAAGGATACATTGCCGACATCACCATACTTGATCCCGATCGCTACCGGGATCAGGCGACGTTCGCACAACCCCGTCTTTATACCGAAGGCGTCGTTCATGTGCTGGTCAATGGCACATTCGCCGTGCGTGACGGCAAGACTACCGGCGCGATGGCCGGCGTGCCGCTGAAAAGACCTCAAGCGGCGGTTGATTCGCTGTGACAACGGAAACCCGGGAGGGGTCCGGCGGCGGACTGCAGCGGACGCTCGGCGTCACGGACCTGGTGTTCCTTTATATTGCGGCGATTGTCGGCATCCGGTGGCTGTCGACCGCAGCCCAGATGGGGCCGTCCAGCCTCGTCCTGTGGTTGTTCGCCGTCGTCATTTTCTTCATACCCTCCGGGCTGGCCGTCATGGAGTTAAGTTCCCGGGATGCCGGCGAAGGCGGCATCTATCTGTGGGCCAAGGCCGCGTTTGGCGAACAACACGGATTCATTGTCGGCTGGACCTACTGGATCAACAACCTCTTCTATTTCCCCGGACTGCTGCTCTTTATCGCCGGCGCTTTCCTGTTTCTTGGCGGTAGCGAGTGGCTTGGACTTGGTGAAAGTGCCTATTACAACGCTGCGTTTTCGCTGACACTGTTATGGCTGATCATCGGCGTAAATATTATTGGCCTCAGTCGCGGCAAGTGGATTCAAAACGTTGGTGCCATGGCGACCGCCGCAGTTTTTATGCTTCTGGCAGTCGGCGGCATATGGGCGTGGGCCGAGCACGGCAGTGCGACGGAATTTACCCTGCCGTCGCTGGTGCCGAACTTCGGGCAGTTCTCGACCCTGACCTTTTTCGCCACGATGACATTCGCCTTCGCCGGACTCGAGCTGGGGCCGGTCCTGGGTGGGGAAATCAAGAACCCCGGGCGTTCATTGCCGCGAGCGATGCTCATTTCTGGCCTGATCATTGCCACGATCTATATTCTTGGAACGGGTCTCTTGATGGTTGCAGTGCCGCAAGGAGAGATAAACATCATCACCGGCATTCCGCAGGCGCTTGCTGCAATCGGTGATCGCATTGCTATGCCTGGTCTTGCGATCGCAGGCGCGCTGCTGGTCGTGATGAGTTCAATCGGCGGGCTGGGTGCGTGGTTCTCCGGCGTCTCCAGAATTCCCTACGTGATCGGCATCGACCGCTATTTGCCGGCGGCACTCGGCAGGACCCATCCGAAATGGGGAACGCCACACATTGCGTTGATTACGCAAGGCGTCGTAGTGACGTTGCTGATGATTGCGGCGGTGACCGAATCGACGATTGAAGAGGCCTACATCATGTTGCTCGATATGACCATCATCCTGTACTTCATACCGTTCCTGTACATGTTCGCGGCGCTGCCCGCATTGCGCAAAAAGGCCGCCGGAAACAATGCGGGCGTCAGCCTGGTGCCCGGTGGCAACGCCGGCGTCTGGTTGTGCAGCGGACTCGGCTTCAGTGCGACGTTGTTGTCGGTGGTGCTGGCAATGCTGCCGCCGGCCGGCTCGAGCGATCCGCAAATGTTCGTACTCAAGGTTGGTGGCGGCTGCCTGCTGTTCATCGTAGTCGGCCTGATTTTCTACTATCGGAATCGCTCGCCGGGGCGAGCTCCTACGAAATGATTCGCGGCCACCCTTCGCAGGAGCCCGCCCCCGGGCCGTAATCTTATTGAACGACTTCGACTCTCTTTTTAATGATCTTGATGTGCTTGCCATCGGCACCGCCGCTGCCGTCAATGAATGTTACCTCGTCGTCACGACCTGCTGACTGCAATACAGCCTTGATGCTCTCCCGGGTGGCCGCATCCAGTGGTTCGCCGCTGATGATCGTCACACCGTCGGTATCATGACTCGTCAACAACTGATGGTCACCGATGATCTCGATATCGATATCAGAGGAAAAATCAGAGCCGTCCACGTCAACGAATGCCATGTGCGCACCAAGGTTACCCATGTCCGGGATCAGGACGGTCTCGCCGTCGATGTCAAACCTGAAACCTTCCGCCTCGCGAGTAATCAGGACAGCGCGGCCCGAATCGTCGATGATC
>JADFGH010000315.1 GCA_022567775.1 Pseudomonadota bacterium
GCTGACCGACTTCCAGTCCGGCTCGTTCTTCCGTGCTTCCAATAGTTCCTCGGACTTCACGCTGGTGGAGCTGGATGATGATCCCAACCCGGACTGGAACGTCGGATTCGCCGGGTGGGACGCCACCGGGGACGACGCTCAGTCGGCCGTTGGCATTCATCACCCCAACACCGACGAGAAGCGCATCAGCTTCGAGTATCAGCCGACGACCACCACCAGTTACCTAGGCGAGAGCGTGCCCGGCAACGGAACGGATGCCGCCAAAGGACATGTCATCGCCCGCATGGACAATGAGCTTGTCGTGCGGGGTGGCACCATCATCCTGAGCGACGCGTCCGGTTCGTTCTTCCGCGACGATGTCACCGTAACGATCGGACCGAACACGAAAGTGTACAAGACCTACAGGTTCGACCGGCCGTTGCTTGCGATTACCGATCGCCTGCTCGACATCAGCGCCATCTCTGTTGGCCAGAAAGTGACCGTGCGCGGCTCGGTGACGGCCAACGATGAAATCGGTGTTCACATCGATGCGACCGAGGGTGCGGTCATCCTGCACGTAACGCACCTGAATGGCGTCGTCAACTCGATCATGCCGGGACAGGTCGATATCGATCTGCACTCACTCGGTGGACGCAGGCCGGGCATCTATGATTTCAATTGCACGGGCGGCTGCGAGCCTGCAACGGATGCGGACCCGCATAACTATGAAGTATCCACCGGCAACCTGCTGCTGGCTGCTGTTGTGGCCGGACGCCCGGTCTCGGCCTGGGGCTTTGTGAATGAATTCATGGGAGCACCGCCGGATTTCGAGGGCCGCTCGATCATCGACTTCTCGGATGTTCGCAGCGCCCTGGGCGTGGGCTGGGGTGCAGAAGGTACGACTGCGCCGTTCCTGATGATGGACAGCACCGGGCTGCTGCTCGACAACTGGAACGTGGACATCGACCAGCGGCATTTCATCAAGCAGGGCCCGGTCCTGATCGACCTGACCACGCTGGGTTCCGACACGCTGATCGAGCCACGTGAGACCGGCCGCAAGTTGTTTGTCATCAAGACAGCCGACAGCCTGCAGCTCTACGCGGACTTTGACGACTTCGTCATTGCGCTGACCGATGCGCTGGCCGGCGGAAATGCAGCACGATCAATGTACGCACGAGGACATTACAACGCGGATACCAATGTATTCACGGCGTATAAGATCTTCGTCTACATGCTTGAGCCCTGAGAAAGGCGTCTTAGTCTCTTCATAGCAACGCCGGGCAAGATTATTCCCCCGCGAACCCGGCAAGACTGGCTCTACCCCCGCACAGCAATGTGCGGGTTTTTTTTGCGGCGATGCCGGTGCCACCCGAAATGCCTATCGTTGTCCCAGCACCGGCTGTCCCGGCCGTGCACCCGCTACCAGTGAACCATCGCGAACGACGAACTGGCCATTGACCAACACGAACTCGACGCCTTCCGAGTAAGAAAGCTCACCGTCGAAGTCTGCAGTATCGATGATGTGTGCAGGATCGAAGATTGTGATATCAGCGTTACTGCCTTCCTGAATGCGGCCCTTTCTTTTCATCTGCGGCGCAACATTTTCGAGCCGCTGTGCCGGCATCAGCGTGATTTTTTTCAGCGCGTCCATCAGCGGCAGCAGCTCCTGCTCGCGGATATAGCGCCCGAGGAAGCGTGAAAACGTGCCTGCGCTTCGCGGATGTGCGCCCGGCGCATATGGCATTCCATCAGACGCAACCATCACCCGAGGATCTGCAATCTGTGCCTGTATCCACTCCGGCTTCATCAGGTGAATGATGAGGACGCCGCCCTCTTCATAGTAATTCCTGAATGACTCCTCGTTAAGACGCTCGCCGGTATCCTGCCACTGCAGGTCCTCGTACGAGATTCGTAACCGCTGCTGCCAACCTGGATCAAATATCGCCGAACGAATTCCCGTCGATGCCGCCGTGTAGGGATAGGCCTCGGTCGTAATATCGGCGCCGCGCTCCTGCGCCCCAAGGATCAGGTCGAGATTGGTCTGGTAGTTCCACAAGCTCGAGCTGTTCATGTGGACGATGTGCAGTGAGGCGCCGGTTGCAACAGCATTCGCGATGACTTCCTGTATCGGCGCCACACCCATGTCGCGAACGTGCGTGTATATCGGAACGTCCTGTCTTGCTGCGAACTGGAATAAACGAAAGATCTCGTCGTAAGTCACGCCGGGGTAATACTGGTGGGGCATGCCGACACCGAGAGCACCCTCATCAAGTCCCTTCTGCAGTCGCGCCCAGAGCGCCGGGTATTGAACCGGAGCCAGCGCCTCGTAGCGGCCACCACGAGTGGCCTCGTCAAGGATTTCCCAGGCTTCGCCAGTGGTTGCACCGGTCTGCTGAATCAACGCCACTGCTTCGCTGATCTTTTCCGCATACTCGGGCATCACCCAGGTACGGATCTCGCCGTGCGCGATACTGGCGCCATAATTGATGACGGCGTCCCCTTCACGCCGGGCCAGGAAGCCGGGCATGTCAATGACGCCGGCTTCCAGTTCCAGGGCCGTCGTCACCCCATCCATCGCCTGGAATTCGTTGGCGCGCGCACTTTGTCCGTGGGCATGCAGATCGATGAATCCGGGGGCAACGACGAGCCCGCTGGCATCGATCATCGTCCTGCCTGCGAGCGGCGCTTCGGAAATCGCGGCAACCGTCCCGCCGCGGATGCCGACGTAACGAATGCCATCCAGGCCGCTCTCAGGATCCATCACACGCCCGTTTGCGATCACGATGTCGTAGCTGTCCTGGGCAAGGGCTTGCGGTGCCAAAACCGCAGCAGCGAGTATGGTGAAAAGCAATGCGAAAACGGTTTTTAAATGATTAGGTAGAGTCATCGGTGCTCCACGAGGTCAATATCCAAGCTCAGTATCAATTTCCATCAGGATGTCGCGATTCATTCCCGCGGCAAAGTTTAGCCGGTCAATTGCCTGAATGTGGGTTTTGAATTGATATCGTACCGAAACAGCAATTCTGCCCAAGTTTACTTACAGACTTTACCTCATGTGATTTCGAGGAAATGTTTCCGCGGAAACTCCGCAAATGACCATGGGTGACCAGGACAAACTGAAGAAACTGGGGTCGGGAGAAACTGGGGTCGAACCGAAGTTTCCGAAAATTGGAAGGCCGCTTGGAAGTTTCGCAGGAATTGTGGTGCCGGTACTCGGAGTCGAACCAAGGACTTCCACATTACGAATGTGGCGCT
>JADFGH010000316.1 GCA_022567775.1 Pseudomonadota bacterium
GAAATCCACACCCGATAAGCGGTCGGCTGCTGTTGCCACGGCAGGTCATTGCGGCCATGGGACGCGGACCATTTCAATATTTTCCCTGCAAAATCGTTCATTGCTGCCGTAGATGAAGTTACGCCGCGTTATGGCCCGATCAATGCCGAGCTCTTGGTCGTGCCTGCTGGCCAACGGGCCTAGTGTACGGGTTTCGCGGCCTGCTTTTCGTCTTCCACCGCCCGGGCCAGCACCTCGATGCGGCCGATGGCTCTCTCAGCGCCGCCGCGCAGCGCTCGCTGAATCAAATACGGCCCGATGACTGGTGGCACCCAGAAGGCCGGCTCCAGTTCGAAGTCGTAGATCATAATCGTTCCCTCTCCATCCGGAATAAGTTGCCAGCGCTCGCGACTGTATTTGAAATCGCTTTCCTCAGGAATGGAAATTGCGACGATTTCCGCGATGGGGCTCAGAAGCAGATAGCCGGACCGTATGAACGTCCTGCAGAAGAGGAATACGCAGCCCTCCATGCGCGCGTAAAAGCCCGGCCGGCCTCTCTTGTCAGGCTCGATATTTCTCGATTCAACGATGGCGCTGGTAAATTTCTCGAATTTCTCGAAATCGGTCAATACCGTGTACAGCGCCTGGCGACTGACATCGAGGTAAGACTCGGAATAAAGACGGTAGCGATCATTTCTGAGTTCAATTTGTACGTCGCGCAACTCTGCACTCCGCAAAGCGAACGAATGCAGAAACAGCGCGGTTCCGAGCAGGATACTCAGGTATTTGTTGGGTGAACAAAGCAAACCATCAGTTTCCGAATAGATCCTTCAACAGTTTTTTCTTGAGCTGTTCCTCGAGACTTTCTTCTTCAACTTCTTCGGTTAGCTCTCCGGATCCTTGCTCGTCAGCCTGCTCTTCTTCACCACCACCGAACAGCCGATCGAACAGGCGATTCTTCAATTCCTCTTTTTGCTCTTCAAACGCTCCCTCGACCTGTTGCCGGAATACGGCCTCAATATCCGGCCTGATGCTCGGTGAGTTCAGCGATCCCGTAATCTTCACCGGTACCACGATTTTCGTGAAATCGGCCAATTCGGCTTCACTAAGCCCTGACATCAGCTCGGGGTTGTCGAGGAGGCGCGCCTCAACCGAGTAGTTCAACTGTGCTGCCGGCAGATCGACGATACCGCTGCCGGTCAGTTGCAGGAACGGCAACCTGATCAACAAATCAGTGTTTTCGAAAATGCCGTCTGTCACCGTGCCGGTCGCGGAAACCGACGTAAATTCGGTGCGCGCCGGAAGGATTGGCGAGGAGCGGGCTCCTGCCGGAACATTGCCCGTGCTGCGCGCAGCTCGTACCAGACGTCCGTGCCTTCCCAGGCACCATCGATGAGCTCAATCGACATGTTGCCATCCAGATCCCGGCGGATTGCAGCAAGATTTCGCCCGGCGCCAGCCAGAACAAAGCTGCCATTGATCGTGCCGCTGATGTTGTCCTGATCAAACATCGATTTCGCGAGCGCGGCCAGGTTGACACCCGCCAGTCTTTCATTGACCGATATCGATGGAATATCCTGCGAAGCATCAACCCTTACATCACCGCTGTAGGTTCCGTCGTAGAGCTCTGCACTAATAGGATGCAAGCGCAATTTACCGCTCGCGCTTTGCAAACCAAGTTCGAGATTCGTAAATTCCATGCCGGACAGAAAAGCGCGGTTAATCTTAAAACTGCCATTCGCCTTCAATCCACGAATCATGTCCACGGGAATTTCAATGTCGTCAACCGATCCATCGGCCGCCGACGCCGCATCAGCGTCGGCCGGCGCCATGTAACCGTCGAGATTGATCGCATCAACATTGAGATCAAAACGAATTGTGCCGTTTTCGGTAGTCGGCAACGACAGACTTCCGACCATTGTCGAGTCGTCGAGCTCGAGCGTCATGGAATCCAGCGTTATTGAGTCCTCACCGACAGCAGCGCTTGCGCTGAATGACACACGGCTGAGTGCACTGGCATCTGCAGTTGCAGGAGGTTCGATATCGAGTGCCTGCATCAGTTCTTTGAGTGAGAATTCCGCTACGCGCAATTCGGCTTTCGGTTGCGGGCTGCCGGCGTAAGAAAAAGGCTCGACATTGGCCGACATGGAAACACCCAGAACCGAAAAATCCATCTCTCCCGGGCTCATGACTTCAGCGACCGTATCGATCATCATCGCGCGTGAATCAAAATTGAACTCAGCTGCTTTTGTGGTCACCCCGTGAAGCACGCCGGAGACGTTTAGTCCCTCGATCGATACCTGCGCTGCACCTGCCGTCATCGTTGTCGTGCCGCGAATGGCGACATGGCCACCAAGATCTCCTGGTGCTACCGAAAAATCAAACTCGGCGTCGAGATCGAATGGCTCATCGGCGCCGATGTTCTCGCTGTTGAATGTGAGATTGGTGATGGTATAGGCGCTTCCCGACTGTGCATCCGTGAAAGAAACATTCGCGTCACTGACCCGGATGTTTCCAACATCGAACTTTGCCGGTTCTGCATCGGTATCCGGGACCTCGGGTCGCGCGGGTTCTTCCGTGCCCAACAGGTCGTCCCAGTTGGTCGTCCCATCGGCGGCAACCTCCAGGTTAACGACCAGTCCCTCGATCGATGCAGTGCTGATGCTGGCTTCCTGGCGCAGAATCAGTGGCAGCATGCGCACGCTCAGGCTGGCTTTTTCGAAGCGCATGAATGGCTCGTCGCTGAAGCCTTCAGCATTGCCAAGCTCCGTGCGGCCAACTTCGATGGCGAGCCATGGGAACAGGCTGAGCGACAGATTGCCCTCAATGGTCAGATCCCGGCCGGTAACTTCCTTGACACCAGCAGATATATCGTCGCGATAATCGTTGGGGTCAAAAAACAGGGCCAGCGCCACGGATGCAAGAATAACGATGCCGACAATGCCGGCCACAATAATCAGGAGAGTTTTAAGCAGGCGATTCATAGCTCCGGTCCGGTTGCGGGGTCGATCTGCGGTCACAGGCTGCAGGCGTCAAGAATAACAAAGCAGCCGTCTTCCTACTGTGACATTTGCCCACAAAAAAGGCCCGGTTCGCAGGACATGCGAATAAAGACACGCAGACCGGTGCGGACTTACCTTTAAGTGTGCCGGATCATTGCTGTCACACAAAGAAAATCTGTGAACTCTGACGTCAATGGCTAGCAAGACGTTTACGCAAATTCATGCGTTGGAAAAATGT
>JADFGH010000317.1 GCA_022567775.1 Pseudomonadota bacterium
GATGCTGATCGTGCCGATGTAAGATTCGATATTGTTGCGGAAGCAAGCCGCGTTGTCTTTCGCCTTCTGATCAAATATTTCAGCCCTTGCTTGCGGCTGCCTGAGCTTGCTCCAGCGCTTTGCCGCGAAGAATGCCTCCTCCTGAAACGGGCTGCCGGTGTCATTAGTCGAGACTGCGAGGTTCCTTAAGATCTTGCTTGCGTCCATCTCTGGTTCTCCCTGTGGGCATTAGCCCGAACGTGGACGCACTATCGGCAATCGCTTCGCTTGCATCCTGATAAAAGCCCGAATAAATGCTGATGATTGCCTGAGGATTACCTGAGGGGAGCGCCGGGCCGGGCGATTTCCGGGGATTCTGCTACTGTGCGTCCCCACTTTCGGGCCGCATTGCTGGTGAGTGATATGAACCAACTACTGAGTGTTCTGTCACATGATCATCAGGCGTCCGGGCCGTACGCCGGACTTGCCGGGCAATCGAATCCAGGAAACAACTAATGAGTAAACTTATGATGGTGCTCGCAGCACTGGGCTTGCTGAGCGCCTGCCAGCCCGCGTCAAACCGCGCTGACGCCGCCGCAACACCTGCGGCTCACCTGGATTCCGGCATCGACTTTGCAGGCATGGACAACTCTGTCAGGCCGCAGGACGATTTTTTTAGCTATGCGAATGGCAGCTGGGTCGAGACTACCGAGATTCCGGCAGACCAGTCGGGCTGGGGATCCTTCAATATCCTTTACGACAACAGCCTGGCGCAGTTGCAGACAATCATCAAAAAGTCCGCCGCCGACGCCGGCAAGAATGACAGCGGCGCAAAAATCGGCGACTTCTACAAAGCGTACATGAACGAAGAGCGGGTCAATGCGCTGGGCATCGCGCCGCTCCAGGGGTTGCTCGCCCGGATCGACGCCCTCGGTGATCACGATGAGGTTGCCGCGTTTTTTGGCGCAAGCAGCGAGCTGGGCCTGGACGCGCCATTCCAGCTCAGGATCGACCAGGACGTCAGGAATCCCGAGCGCTATGTGATGATTACCTGGCAATCCGGTCTCGGCCTGCCCGATCGTGACTATTACTTCGATGACACCGAGCGCGGCGTGCAGATTCGCGAGAGCTACCAGAAGTTCGTTGAGAAAATGCTGGGTTTGTCCGGGTACAGCGATGCCGCAGGCGCAGCCGGGCGCATTATTACGCTCGAGACACAACTGGCGGAGCATCACTGGGACAAGGTCGAGAATCGTGATCCGCAGAAGCGCTATAACAAGGTAACGGATGACGAGCTTGGAGTAATGCTCGGCAACCTGAACCTGGATGGATACTTCACCGGCATTGGCTCAGGCCGCCAGGACTACGTCATCGTCAGCCAGCCGTCTTACATGAAAGCGATGAACGAGCTGTTTCCGACCGTGCCCCTGGATACCTGGAAGGAATTCTTGCGCCTGCAGGCACTGAACAGCTACGCGAATTTCCTGGCAAAAGACTTTGTTGATATCAATTTTGATTTCTACGCGAAGACACTGCGTGGGCAAGAAGAGCAGCGGCCACGCTGGAAGCGTGCTATCAGGTCGGTCAATGCCAACCTCGGCGAATTGCTGGGTCAGTTATACGTGGAGGAGCACTTTCCAGCCGAAGCAAAAACACGCATGGTCGAAATGGTCAACTACCTGATACTTGCTTATGAAGAATCGATTCAGAACCTGGAGTGGATGAGCGACGAGACCAGGGCGAAAGCACTCGAGAAGCTCTCCAAGTTTACGCCCAAGATCGGCTATCCGGATG
The DNA here is from genome assembly GCA_022567775.1 of Pseudomonadota bacterium. Lineage (GTDB taxonomy): Bacteria > Pseudomonadota > Gammaproteobacteria > Steroidobacterales > Woeseiaceae > SZUA-117. Next base: position 1,774 of record JADFGH010000317.1, read on the forward strand.
AATGGCGCGACTATTCAGAGCTGCAAGTAGCGGACGATGACCTGGTCGGCAACATCCGGCGCGCCAGGGTGTTCGCTCATTACCGCGAACTCGACAAGCTGGGCAAACCGCTGGACCGGAACGAGTGGTTCATGTCCCCACAGACGGTCAACGCCTACTACAACCCGCCAATGAACGAAATTGTATTTCCGGCGGCGATCCTGCAACCGCCCTTTTTCATGCTCGATGCCGAAGACGCGCGCAATTACGGTGCCATCGGGCTCGTGATCGGGCATGAAATCGGCCACGGTTTTGACGACTCCGGCAGTCAGTACGACGGTGACGGAAATCTCAAGAACTGGTGGACGGAAGAGGATCGTGCCCGATTCGAGGAACGAACTGACAGACTGGTCGCACAGTACGACAGTTTCGAGCCGCTTCCGGACCTGTTCGTCAACGGCAAGCTGACGCTGGGTGAAAACATCGGCGACCTCGGCGGCACAGCTATCGCGTTACGCGCCTATGAGATGTCCCTCGAGGGCAAGGAATCGCCAATCATCGACGGCCTGACCGGCGACGAGCGCTTTTTCCTCGGCATGGCGCAGGTCTGGCGCTCCAAGTACCGGGACGAAGCTATCGAGCTTCGGGTAAAGAGTGATCCCCATTCACCGGCGTACTACCGCGTGAACGGTGTGGTACCCAACGTGGATGCGTTTTACGAGACTTTCGACGTCAAAGAAGGCGACGGCCACTACCTGGCCTCCGAAGACCGCGTCAGGATCTGGCGTTAGGTCAAAATAGATTGTGGAGTATCGGTGTTCATGCAGTTTCTCTTGCAGCCATACCTTATTGCTGTATGGCGGCTAACTTGCATTCGTTCTTGCGCTGCTCGTATAGTGTTTTGCGGATAAGCATCGGAGGGCAGCAGACATGGCGTGGACTATCAAGGGAGAGTTTGTAGAGACTTGCAGTTGCAACATGCTCTGTCCATGTTGGTACGGTGTGCAAGAACTGATGCTCATGGATCAGGGCTGGTGCGCCAGTCCGTGGCTGATTCGCATTGAAGAAGGTGAATCGAACGGGGTGGATATCAGCGGCTGCAACGTGGTCCTGACAACGTATTTCCCGGGACCCACCCTGTTCGATGGTGAGGGCACCGGCCGTGTATACCTGGACCAAAACAATTCAACTGAGCAGCGTCGCGAACTGGAGGCGATTTTTACCGCAACCAGAGGTGGCCCGCTGGAGGTGATCGGGTCACTGGTGAGTGAATGGCTGCCTACGCAGGTCACCGACATCAACGTCACCGAAGAAGACGGTACGATCAAGGCCGAAGTCGGTGATTTCGGTTCAATCGTATCCACGCGGATGGTCAACGAAGAAGGCGACACCGTCACTTTGCACAATGCTGGTTTCGCGCTGGTGTGGAAATTCGATGA
>JADFGH010000020.1 GCA_022567775.1 Pseudomonadota bacterium
CCGACCATTTCGAGGAGTCGATCATGATTGGGACACGCGCAACGTCCGGTTCCGAGGCAATAAGATTTAGAAATTTCACCATCGCATGTTCGGAATCGAGCATTCCTTCGTCCATGTTGACATCGATGATCTGTGCGCCGTTCTCAACTTGTTGACGGGCAACCTGCACGGCTTCAGCATACTGGTCGGCTTCGATCAGTTTGCGAAAAACCGCCGATCCGGTGACATTCGTGCGCTCACCGACGTTGACGAACAGATCGTCGGGCCCGATCGTTGTCGGTTCAAGGCCCGACAAGCGGCAGCGCACGGGCGGATTTGGAATTTTCCGCGGCGCCTGGCTGTCAATGACACGACGCAACTCCCGAATGTGGTCCGGGGTCGTGCCACAGCATCCTCCAACCAGATTGACGAAGCCACTGCGGGCGAATTCGCCAATGATTTCAGCCATGTGTTGCGGCGTCTCGTCATACTCGCCGAATTCATTCGGCAGCCCTGCATTAGGGTGCGCACTGACATTCGTGTCCGCAATCCGCGACAGTTCCGCAACGTATGGCCGCAGTTCATCTGCACCCAGCGCGCAATTGAGCCCAACCACGAATGGATCGGCGTGACGCACAGAATTCCAGAAAGCTTCCGTCGTCTGTCCCGACAAGGTTCTGCCTGAGGCATCGGTGATCGTGCCTGAAATCATGATCGGCAGTATCACTTGTGTTGCCGCAAAACTTCGCTTGATCGCGAAGATCGCTGCCTTGGCGTTAAGCGTATCGAAGATCGTTTCCACCATCAGGAAATCGACGCCACCCTCGATCAGGGCAATCGTGGCGTCCTGGTAGGTTGCCGCAAGCTCAGTGAAAGTAATATCGCGATAGCTGGGATCGTTTACGTCCGGCGAAATCGACGCAGTGCGGTTCGCGGGACCTAGCACACCGGCAACAAATCGTGGTTGCCCACATTTCGCCGCATGTGTATCCGCTACCTCTCGTGCAATGCGTGCGGCCGACGCATTCAGCTCTGCGACGAGCGACTCCATACCGTAATCGCTCATCGAGGGCGCGTTCGAATTGAAAGTATTTGTCTCGATGATGTCAGCGCCCGCCTCGAGGAACTGGCGATGAATGTCATGAATGACGTGCGGGCGCGTAATCGACAACAAATCATTGTTGCCTTTCAGATCCGATTGCCAATCCCTGAAACGCTCGCCTCGATATTCGCTCTCATTAAGCCTGAACCCCTGGATCATCGTGCCCATGGCTCCATCGAGTAGCAGGATCCGTTCGGTCAGTGCCCGCTTCAGCGCTTCGATTCTTTTTGTCCGTTCCATGACGATGCTCTCTAAGCAGCGGCTGGCTGCGGCCTGACACCGAGCGCATGACAAATCGCGAACGTGAGTTCGGAGCGATTCAAAGTATAAAAGTGAAACTCGTCGATACCTTCCTTCTGCAGCGACCGCACCTGCTCGATGGCGACGCTCGCAGCGATCAGTTTGCGCGTGTCAGGATCGTCATCGAGGCCAGCAAAGCGATCATGCAGCCAGTCTGGCACACTGGCACCGCACTGTTCGGCAAAGCGTGTTAGCTGCGGAAAGCGTGTGATCGGCAGAATGCCCGGAACAATGGTCGACGTGATGCCCGCGGCTACACAGCGGTCGCGAAACCGCAGATACAGATCAACATCAAAAAAGAACTGCGTAATCGCACGCGACGCGCCTGCATCCAGTTTGCGCTTGAGGATGTCGAGATCGGACTGAGCACTCGCAGCCTCGGGATGGACCTCCGGAAATGCGGCGACCGAGATGTCGAAATCAGCGACGCGCTTCAGTCCCTCAACCAGGTCGGCCGCATAAGCGAAGCCGCCGGGATGTGGTGTGTAGTGCTGAACATCCTTCGGCGGATCGCCACGCAGGGCAACAAGATGCCGGACGCCCAGGTCCCAGTATTCCCGCGCAATGTCCTCGATCTCACCCTGGCTCGCACCGATGCAGGTCAGGTGGGGCGCTGCGGTGAGATTCGTTTCCTTACGGATACGTGACACGGCAGCATGTGTTCGTTCCCGCGTCGATCCGTCCGCACCGTAGGTGACAGATACGAAGCGCGGTTCAAGAGCCGACAGATGCGTGATCGAAGTCCAGAGAGTTTTTTCCATTGCTTCCGTATTCGGCGGAAAGAATTCGAACGACACTTTTGTCCCGTTTTTGTTTTCTTTATTCTCGGACATTAAGCCGCCGCATCCTTGCTGTCGGCCCGTGTGGCAACTGAGAGCAGCCAGACCGGATTTTTCGCGGGAACAATCTGTGCGGGCGCGAGACGAAGTGCGGCTGCCACGCTCCACTCGGCAAGTGACCGTTGAATACTGGCAGCGGTTCGATCGGTCACTGCCTGAAGAATAAACAGCCGGCCGCCTGGTTTCAGGAGCCGTCTGGACTCGATGAGTACGCGGACCGGGTCTGCAGCATCCGTCAGCACGTCATCCAGAATGATCGTGTTGTATTCCGCGTCATCAAAAGGCAATCGATACATGTCGCCCTGGCGCAGGCTGCAGTTCGGCAGCCCGGCCAGCATTAGCTCAGCGCGGGCCAGTCGTCGTGCCTTTGCATCGATGTCGACTCCGACTGCGCGGCGCGCACGGCTGGCAAGTAGTTTGAGAATCGAGCCGCGCCCACAGCCGATATCGAGCAGGTCACCCACTGGGGCAGTCACAGTCAGTTCAACCAGTGCCCTGTGAAGCGCACGATCTGCCAGTTCGGATTCTTTTGCCCGCACCGGCTCATCCAGGCCCAGGCCCCGTAATTGCCGGAGCTGGCTGAGGTCTTCGACAAACAGGGGATCGTCGCCGGGGATGAGCTCCAGTAGCTGTCTAAGATCCTCTTCGCCTCCACCGCAAGCCGGCACGCGATAGAACACCCGTTTACCGTCGCGGAATCGTCGCAGGATCCCTGCCTCGCAAAGTAACTTCAGCTGCTGGGAAATTCTTGGCTGACTCTGGCCGATCACGCCGGTCAGTTCCGAGACACTGCATTCGCCCTGACGGCAAAGCGCCACCAGGCGCAGGCGGGTCAGGTCACCGAGTGTTTTAAGACGCTGCAGAAGGGTTGCCGTCGTCGCTTGCATAAATATATAACGATATCTTTATATATAGACTGAATATTCTATCACGATTTCGTTTATTCGTATGCCCGAAAATCGTAGAAACGTTTCGTAGGAGCCCGGCCCACCGGGCGAGCTTCGGCCTCAATGCAAGGAATCGCTGCCACTTACGGGCTGTTCCGTGAAAACCCGCGCCACATCGACGGCGTCAAATGTGCGCAACCGCCCGCAATATTCGCAGGTCACCTCGACTGTGCCCTGCTCCTCACAGGCAGTGCGGGTCTCCTCCTCACCAAGCAGTCGCAGCACTTCCTCGACTTTTTGCTGGGTACAGCGGCAGCGGAAACGGGCCTCCCGAGGCTTGAATGCGCGGACATCATCCTCGGCGAAAATTCTGTGCAGGAGTTCATGACTGGCCCCGTCTGCCAGGTCCCCCACGCGCAGGGTCTTTGCCAGGATTCCGAGCCGCCGCCAGTCATCTTCCAGCGTTGGCGATTGCCCGGGCATCTGCTGTAACAGGATGCCGCCGCACAGCACCTCGTTGCACGCCAGCTGCAGGTGACTCGGGACCTGGACGGATTGCGCGAAATAATTTTCGAGGCTTGCGGCCAGTGAATCCGGGCTAATCGCCACGATGCCCTGGTAGGGACGCTCCATCGCGCCGGAATCAACCGTCACCGCACATCTCGCGCCGGTCACAAGATCCGCAAATTTCATGTCACCAGCCGTGTCCTGTGCGCTTGCCATGCCCCGCAAATCGAGATTATCGGTGCTTTGCATAACCAGCATTCTTAGCGGTCCTTCACCGCCAATCTGCAACGTAACCGTGCCGTCGAATTTCAGACTTTGCGCGATGAGTGCAGTTGCGGCAGCAGCATGGCCGAGCACCTCCGCAACCGGATCCGGATAATCGTGATCTCGCTGCATACGTTGCCACGTGCTTTCAAGTTGTACGAGTGCGCCACGCACGGGCAGCGATTCAAATACAAATCGGATTACCGCGTCTTTTGCCAGCACGATTTCAGCCGTCGGAAAGTTTTTTCTTGAGGATCTCGTTGACCTGGCCTGGATTCGCTTTCCCGCCGCTTTCCTGCATGACCCGGCCAACGAAAAAGCCAAGCAGTTTGTCTTTGCCGCCTCTATATTCCGCGACCTGGCCAGGATTGGCTTCGATGACAGCATCGACGATTTTCTCGATTGCCGAAGCGTCTGTAATCTGTTTCAGTCCTTTCGCTTCGATGATGTCATCAGCACCACCTTCGCCTGACCACATAGCGTCGAATATTTCCTTCGCGATCTTGCCCGAAATTGTGTTGTCAGCAATTCGGTTCAGCAAACCGGCCAGTGCAGCCGCCTCGATCTTGCTGTCCGAGATCTCGATGCCCTCGCTATTCAAGGCTGCTGCCAGCTCACCAATGACCCAGTTGGCCGCAACCTGGACCGCGGCCTCCGTATTTTCGGCTACCTCTTCGAAGTAGTCGGCTAAAGCACGACTGAGCGTCAGGATTTCTGCATCCGCAGGTTTCAGTTTGTACTGCTCCACAAACCGGCCAAGTTTCGCATCCGGTAACTCTGGCAGAGACTTGCGGACGTATTCGATGAAATCCTCATCCAGTTCGACGGGCAGCAAATCGGGATCCGGGAAATAGCGGTAATCGTTCGCCTCTTCCTTGCTGCGCATTGCGCGTGTCTCATCTTTATCAGAATCATAAAGGCGCGTTTCCAGAACGACGTCGCCGCCGCCTTCGAGTACTTCGATTTGCCGCTCTATCTCAAAGTTGATTGCCTTCTCGATGAAACGGAACGAATTCAGATTCTTGATCTCGGTACGCGTACCTAACTTTTCCTGTCCTCGCGGCCGCACGGATACGTTGGCGTCGCAGCGAAACGAGCCTTCCTGCATGTTGCCATCACAAATCCCGAGGTAGCGCACAATCGAATGAATCTTACGCATATATGTGATCGCCTGTTTCGCAGATCGAAGGTCAGGTTCCGATACGATTTCCAGCAACGGCGTTCCGGCGCGATTCAGGTCAATACCGGTCGCCTGACCAAAGCCCTCGTGAACGGACTTGCCCGCATCTTCCTCGAGGTGCGCGCGCGTAATGCCAATGCGTTTTTCCCTGCCGTCTTCATCCCGAATAGTCAGTTCGCCGTTTTCGACGATGGGTAGTTCATACTGACTGATCTGGTAACCCTTCGGCAGGTCCGGGTAAAAGTAGTTTTTCCTTGCGAATACGGAGCGCTTGGCAACAGTCGCACCGACGGCAAGCCCGAATTTGACCGCCATGCGGACGACCTCGCCATTCAATACCGGTAGCACGCCCGGGTAGCCGAGGTCGATCAGGCAGGCCTGGGTATTGGCTTCAGCACCGTAAGCCGTTGATGCACCGGAGAATATTTTGCTCTTCGTTGCTAACTGGGTATGAATCTCCAGCCCGATGACGACTTCCCAGTTGTCGTTCAAGAAAACTCCTCCGGCCCCTGTGCGTGCCAGTCAGTCAGTTGCTGGTACTGATGGGCGCACGCCAGAATCGTCTCTTCGGCAAAGTGCGGTCCAACCAGTTGCAGACCAACCGGCAGGCCATCGGCGAAACCGCAGGGAACTGAAATACCGGGAAGCCCTGCCAGGTTGGCACCAATGGTATAGATATCATTCAAATACATCGTAATCGGGTCGTCGGTTTTCTCGCCGATCGCGAACGCCGTCGTCGGCGCCGTGGGCCCGGCGATCACATCGACGTTTTCGAAAGCCTTTTTGAAATCCTGGCTGATAAGTTGTCGCACTTTCTGTGCTTTCAGGTAATACGCGTCGTAGTAACCGGCCGACAACACGTAAGTGCCGGTCATAATGCGGCGTTGTACTTCCGCGCCGAATCCCTCGCTGCGAGTACGACAATACAAATCGAGAAGATTCTCCGGATTGTCGGCCCGATGTCCGAAGCGCACGCCGTCGAAGCGCGACAGATTCGAGGAACACTCTGCTGGAGCGACGACATAGTAAGTAGGAACGGACAAATCAATGTTGGGAAGGTCGACTTCGATCAGCGTTGCGCCCTCTTCTTTCAATACAGCCAGCGCCGCCTTGACGCGTTCTTCGCAACCTGCAGCCAATCCTTCATCGAAGTGCTGTCGCACGATGCCAATCTTCAATCCTTTGACCGGCTTTGACAGTCCGGCGACGTAATCGGGCACGGGATGATCGACAGACGTCGAATCTCTCTTGTCATAGCCGGCCATGACGCCGAGCAACAATGCAGCGTCTTCGGCAGATCGCGTAATAACCCCTGCCTGGTCAAGGCTGGATGCGAAAGCAACCATGCCAAACCTGGAGACCCGGCCATACGTTGGTTTCAGGCCGACAGTGCCGGTGAGCGCCGCTGGCTGGCGGATCGAACCGCCGGTGTCAGTCCCGGTCGCCGCAGGAACGATCCTCGCCGCAACCGCGGCGGCAGAACCACCCGACGAACCACCTGGCGACAATTTTTTATTCCAGGGATTCGTTACCGGACCATAGTAACTGGTCTCGTTTGACGAACCCATCGCGAATTCGTCCATGTTGGTCTTGCCAAGCATGACAGCACCAGCTGCACTGATGCGTTCAACGACGGTCGCGTCGTACGGTGAAACAAAATTTGCAAGGATGCGGGAGCCGCAGGTGGTCAAGACACCTTTCGTACAAAACAGATCCTTGTACACAATCGGTAAGCCATTCAGCAAACTTTCATCGCCGTTTGCCCGCGCCTTGTCGGCTGCATCAGCACGTTGCAATGCTGCATCCGCGGTAACGGTAATAAATGCGTTCAGGCGTTGCTGGTGATCGTCGATTCGCCGCAACAAGGACTCAGTCAGTTCCCGTGAAGAGAACTCGCCATCTTTCAGCCCGCGCGCGAGATCAGTCAGCGACCATGTATATAATGCATCAGTGCCCTGTACCATTGTTATTCGATCACCCTGGGAACCAGGTAGTAGCCATCTTCTACCCGGGACGCATTTTTCTGAATTCTGTCACGCTCGTTCGGCTCCGTGACTTCGTCGGCACGCAGCCGCTGTGACATGTTGAGAGGATGCGCCATCGGCAGCACATCGTCAGTACGTGCGGCCTGCAGTTGATCGACAAAATCGACAATTCTGGACAGCTTGTCCACGACATCATCGAGCTCCGCATCCGCGAGTTTTAGCCGCGCGAGCGTTGCGATATGCTGAACCTGGTCTCTTGTTAGCGGCACGAAATGTTCCGGATATTCTTGCCTGCCAACAGGTCAGGCGGAACAAGGGGCAGCAATGATACACACTGCCTTGTGCATTGTCGTGTCCATTGCTACATTGCAAAGTTGATTTACTTCGCGGGACTCTAGCCCCACATGCTCAAGAACATTCTAGGTTATTTCTCGAATGATTTGTCGATCGATCTCGGGACGGCGAACACACTTATCTATTCGAGGGGTCACGGCATCGTTCTGAACGAGCCCTCCGTCGTGGCGATTCGCGAAGATTCTGGCCGCGGCGGTCGCGTGATCGAGGCCGTGGGTACCGAGGCCAAGAATATGCTGGGCAGAACGCCAGGCAATATCACGGCAATCCGGCCGCTGAAAGACGGCGTGATCGCCGATTTCACCATCACCGAAAAAATGTTGCAGCACTTCATTCGCAAGGCCCACGGGACGCGATATTTTCGCCCGAGCCCGCGTGTCCTGATCTGCGTTCCATATGGGTCGACACAGGTTGAGCGGCGCGCCATCCGCGAATCGGCCGAAGGCGCCGGTGCCCGCAAAGTTCACCTGATTCCCGAGCCGATGGCTGCGGCGATCGGTGCCGGCCTGCCGGTACACGAGGCGCGCGGCTCGATGGTGCTCGACATCGGCGGTGGAACCTCAGAGGTCGCCGTGATTTCGCTGAACGGAATCGTCTACGCTGCTTCGGTCAGAATCGGTGGCGACCGTTTTGACGAAGCAATCACCAACTACGTGCGCCGCAACTACGGCATCCTGATTGGTGAGGCAACCGCCGAACGCATCAGTCATGAAATCGGCTCGGCATTTCCGGGCCAGGAAGTCAGAGAAATCTCGGTTAAGGGCCGCAACCTTTCAGAGGGCGTGCCGCGCAGCTTCACGCTGAACAGCAACGAGATTCTCGAAGCGCTGCAGGAGCCGCTGCAGGGTATCGTCGGCGCCGTGAAAGAGGCGCTGGAACAGACGCCACCTGAACTCGGCGCCGATGTCGCCGATCGCGGTATCGTCCTGACCGGCGGCGGCGCACTGCTGCGCGACATCGACAAGTTGTTGATGGAAGAAACCGGATTACCGGTTGTCATAGCAGATGATCCGCTGACTTGCGTCGCACGTGGCGGCGGCCGGGTCATCGAGCTGATTGACGAACATGGCCCGGCCGTATTTGGTTTGGTATAATAAGAACGAGCAAACCCGGATCCATTATGCGAAGAGACTACGCTGATGGCCCCCGCGCAAGCTGAGAGTCGGCACAGATCGCCAAATTCGCCGGCGCTCGGACTTCGTTTCCTGTTGCTCGCCGGGCTGAGTATCCTCTTTCTCGTCATCGACCACCGTAACAACCACCTGGATGCGGCACGCAAGGCTATTGGCGCAACCGTGTATCCGCTGCGGGTAGTTGTCGATGCGCCTGTGTCGCTCTGGCGCTGGGTCGTTGACACGACGGCGAGCCGCAATGAATTACGGCTTGAAAACAGCCGGCTGAACGTTGAACGATTGCTGACCCGGGCCCGGCTACAACGTTATGCAGCGCTGGAGGCGGAAAATACGCGGCTCCGCACCATGCTCGAGGCGACTGCACGCGTGCGCGACCGGGTGCGCATCGCCGAGATCATGTCGGTCAGCTCGAATCCGTTTCGCCATGTGCTGGTAGTAGACAAAGGCACACGCGACGGCGTTTTTGATGGCCAGGCGCTTATCGACGCGCACGGCGTCGTTGGTCAGATCATCGAGGCAGGCGTGCTGTCTTCGCAAGGCATACTGATCAGCGATCCGGATCATGCCCTGCCGGTCGAAGTAAATCGCAATGGCTTGCGGACGATTGCTGTCGGTACCGGAGAGTTCGACCGTCTCGTCCTGCCGTTCCTGCCGAACAACGCAGATATTCGTGAAGGCGATCTATTGGTGACCTCCGGCCTCGGCGGAGCATTCCCGGCCGGATACCCGGTTGCGATCGTCAATTCGGTCATTCGTATTCCCCAGGAACCATTCGCGGCCGTATCGGCGCAGCCGTCAGCCGCGTTGAATCAGGTCAGGGAAATCATGCTGATCTGGTCTGCCATCGATGAGCCGCCGGACGAAGGTGCTGCAGCGGATACTCCAGCGGCGGTTGCAAGCGGGAAAACGACGGGTGAGTAGAGACCGGTACGCACGTCCGCAGCCCGTCATTATCAGCATGATTGTGTCCCTCATGCTGGCCATAGCACCAATGCCCGGCTGGGCCGAGGCGTTCAGGCCCGATTGGGTCACGCTGACCCTTATATACTGGGCCATGAATCTACCGCGTACCTACAGCATCGGCTGGGCCTGGATGATCGGCCTCGTTCTGGACGTTGCTCAGGGCACTCTACTGGGTCAGTACGCGCTCGCGCTGTCGCTGGTTATATACGTCACCGTCACGTTTCATCTGCAGATGCGCCAGTTTCCGACGCTGCAGTTATCGGTAACCGTGTTTGGATTACTTGCGCTCTATCAATTCATTCTGTTCTGGATCAACGGCGTTGCCGGCGTAAACACGCCAGCAGTCAGTTATTGGGGACCGGTTTTAACCGGATCGCTGATCTGGCCATTGATGACGATGCTGTATAGCGGTGTTCGCGACCGCGCCCGAAACTAAACTAATGAGTCTCATTTCGCCCATCAAGGACCATTATTTCGAGAAGCGGCTGTTTGTTTCCCGCATTATCCTCGCAGTCGCCATCATGGTCCTGCTGCTCGGCATAATAGTCGCACGACTGGTGCAGTTGCAGATCCGCGAATACGACTTCTTTGCGGAAAAATCACAGGGCAACCGGGTGCGCATCGAAGCGCTGCCACCGACACGCGGACTAATATTCGACCGCCGAGGGCGGATTCTTGCCGAGAACCTGCCCGCTTATCAGCTCGAACTCATCCCGGAACAGGTGCCGGACCTTAAACGTACGCTTGCCCGCCTTGCGGAATTAGGCCTGATCCGGAGTGAGGACATCCCGCGCTTTAACGGATTGAGTCAGACGGGTCCTCGTTTCAAGCCCATCACGCTGCGTTTTCGTCTGACGGATGATGAGATCGCGATTTTTGCGAATCAACGGCCAAGATTCCCCGGCGTCGACTTTCAACCGCGATTGGTGCGTCACTATCCTGACGGCGATCTGACAGCGCATGTGATCGGCTACGTTGGAGCGCTGAGCACGGCCGACCTCGAGCGACTGGATGCTGCGGCCTACGCCGGCACCTCGCAAACGGGCAAGACTGCCGTCGAGCATTTCAACGAAAGCATGTTGTACGGCAAAGTCGGGTTCCGCCAGGTTGTCACCAACGCGCGGGGCCGCCAGGTCCCGGCCGAGGCACGGGATATTGCCGGGTCCTTGCTCGAGGGCGAGGCGCCAACACCGGGACACAATCTGTACCTCAGTATTGATCTCGATCTGCAGAGAGTTGCCACTGAGGCCCTCGCGGGAAAACGGGGCGCCATTGTGGCCATCGATCCGAACAACGGCGAAATCCTGGCCCTCGTTAGTGCGCCGTCTTTCGATCCCAACGCATTCGCGACCGGTATGAGCCGAAGCGAGTTCAACGTATTGCAAAACAACGAAGATCGCCCGCTGTTCAATCGCGCCGTCATGGGAAGCTATCCACCAGGATCGACAATCAAGCCAATGATTTCGCTGGCTGCACTTGAGACTGGCGCAACCAATCTGACCCGGCGCACCGTTTGTATTGGTTATTACAGCTTGCCAGGCAGTACACATCGTTATCGCGACTGGAAACCGGGAGGTCATGGCGAGGTCGACCTGCACGACGCGATTTCTCAATCCTGTGACGTCTACTTTTACGAAATCAGCCGTAACATCGGTATCGACCGTATGCATTACTACCTGGACCAGTTCGGACTGGGCAAGGAAACCGGCCTCGATATGGTTGATGAAGCGGACGGCCTGGTGCCATCCCGCGCGTGGAAGAGGCAGGCCTTCCGCAATCGTGCCGACCAGGTGTGGTTCCCCGGAGAAACCGTCATCGCGTCCATCGGCCAGGGTTACATGCTCGCATCGCCGTTGCAGCTCGCAAATGCTACCGCGGCGCTTGCGGCGCGGGGCAAGCGCTTTACGCCGCACCTGGTCGCTGCATTCGAGGATCCGCTGACCGGCAGGCGTACGTTAATCGCGCCGGAACGGCTTCCTGATGTGAATATCAAAAACGACTTTTTCTGGGACAGCGTCCTGTCCGCCATGCACGACGTCATGCAAAGTAACACCGGCACCGCTCGAGCCGCTGGACGCGGCGCGCCCTACCAGATGGCCGGCAAGAGCGGTACCTCTCAGGTTATTTCCATTTCACAGGACGAGGAGTACGACGAGGAGCAGATCGACGAGCGGCTCAGGGACCATGCACTCTTTATTTCCTTTGCACCGTTTGATAATCCGCGCATCGCAGTCGCGGTCATCGTCGAGAACGGGGCCAGCGGCAGCCGTGTCGCAGCACCGATCGCTCGCGCCATTATGGATGAATACCTCGGCATAAATGCCGGAGTGGATGCCGATGCGCTTTAGTGATGAGTCACAACTGTTCGAGCGCAGAGCGGCACCGCTGAGTGATCTCGCGCGAGTCATGCGGAGGCTCAATATCGATGGTCCGCTGCTCGCTGCGCTGTTGCTG
>JADFGH010000318.1 GCA_022567775.1 Pseudomonadota bacterium
TGAAGGCGCTGCAGATTCGCGGCTTCGTAAACTGTACGGCCGATTTCACCGGCCAGTCCGGCGTTATCAACGGTGCGTCAGATCTGTTCAGGGAAGTTTTCGGCGATGCCGGACTGGCGGCGCGAGCTGCACTCGGTGCAAATGCCCTGCCACTGAACGCAGCAGTCGAGATCGAGTCGATTTGGGAAATCAGGACTTAAGCGCCGCAAGGAATAACTATCCCACACAATGCAGAACAGCGAGATTCCGAAAGCTGGATAGACCGCGTCGAGCTGGCTATCGCGCTGGTGCTGCAGATCGGCATCTTCGTTGTAACCATAAGCGCGCTGTTTCGACAGCAATGGCTGGGTGCATTTGCGGGCGCGATTATCCTGTTGCTGACGTTCGCGCCCGCAATGATCGAGCGCCGCCTGAAACTGGCGTTGCCGGTCGAGTTCACGCTGGTTACCTGCGTTATCCTGTATGCGAGTTTCGCGCTCGGCGAGGCACGGGACTTTTACGAGAAAATCTGGTGGTGGGACCTGGCCATCCATGGGCTCTCGGGGCTGATGATGGGCATCATCGGATTCCTTATTATTTATGTTTTTTACATGACGCATCGAATCAACATTGCCGCTGGATGGATTGCCACCATCACTTTCGCGATGGCGGTATGCATCGGCACGATCTGGGAAGTATTCGAATTCCTGATGGATCATTACCTGGGACTGAATATGCAAAAGTCCGGGTTAGTCGATACCATGACCGATCTCATGATCAACGCTACCGGTGCGGCAATTGCTGCACTATTGGGATACTTCTATGTGCGGGATCGGGACAGCCTGTTCGCGCGCCGTGTAATCGGAGCCTGGGCGAACCGCAAACATCCGAAAATCAGGAAAGACTGAGTTATCGGCGAACTAAATACCAATTAGCGGGATAAAAATGAAGAACATCGCTATCAGTGTCGTAATGTCATTATTGCTGCTGGCCACACAAGTCGCTGCAGCTGAGTTAGTGATCGAGCCGGAATCCCGGGAAATACGCCATATCCTGGCCGCCGATGTTTCGGCGGAACGCATCGAGAAGGACATCAGAAAACTTGTCAGCTTCGGTACCCGGCATACCTTGTCGGAAACCGAATCCGACACACGCGGTATCGGTGCGGCACGGCGTTGGCTCGAGCAGGAATTCAAAAATATTTCCCGCGATTGCGGCGGCTGTCTCGAAGTCTTCACCGTCGGTGCCGTGATTTCAGGTGAGCGACGGATTCCCGAGCCGACCGAGGTCGTCAATGTCGTGGCGATTCAACGTGGCACATTGGATCCGGACCGTATTGTCATGATGGCGGGCGACATCGATTCACGTGTCAGTGATCCCCTTAACAGCACCTCGGACTCGCCCGGCGCGAACGACAATGCAAGCGGCCTTGCCGGAACGATCGAAGCAGCCAGGGTGTTGTCGAAGCATCAGTTTGCCGGCTCCATTGCGTACGTCGGTTTGTCCGGAGAGGAGCAGGGACTGTTCGGAGGCAAGATCCTGGTGGAGCATGCCCTGGCAAATGGCTGGAAGATCAAGGCGATTCTGAACAACGACATGATCGGCAATATCACCGGCATCGATGGCGTGACCGATAACAGTACCGCGCGGGTGTTCTCGGAAGGCACCCGCTATGTCGAAACGCAAGACGAGGCGGCAATTCGACGCCGCAGCGGCGGCGAGGTGGATTCGCCGTCACGCAATATCGCGCGTTACGTCGATCGCATGGCCGACGAGTTCATTCCGAATCTCGATGTCATGATGATCTACCGGCTCGATCGTTTCGGACGTGGCGGACATCACCGGCCCTTCAACGAGCGCGGCATTCCCGGTGTGCGCATCATGGAAACGCACGAACACTATCACCGTCAGCACCAGGACCTGCGCACGGAGGACGGCATCGAGTATGGCGACGTCATTGAGGGAGTGAATTTTGATTACGCAAGAAAACTAACGGCGCTCAATGTCGTGACGCTCGCCGGCATGGCGTCAGCACCACCCTATCCGGCCAATGTCTCTATCGAGGGCGCGGTGCAGCCCAGCACCACCCTGAGTTGGTCGATTCCGAAAGGCAGGGCAGCAGAAAATCTCGCGGGCTACAAGGTTTACTGGCGCCTGACGACTGACGCGCAGTGGGCCTGGAGCAGGTACGTCGGTTTAGTCGATACTTACACGCTGGAAAATATCGTTATCGACAACTATTTGTTCGGCGTCGCAAGCGTATCAACCGATGGTTACGAGTCGCCGGTCGTATTCCCCGGAGCAACGGGATCGTTTGGCGAGTGATAGACTGCCGCTTGGCATAAGAATTACAAAAACAGGTTTGCCGATGAATAGCGACGCGAGTGCTCGCACCCCGGTAGCAGATGCGGAAACCGTCAGTGGTTTCCAGGTCGGCATCGTCATCGTCGGTATTTCGATTACCTTGCCGCTGCTGTACAGCGCCGGCGAGCTTGTACGGGGTATCGGATTGTCGCAGGCGATCATTGCTGCTGTAACAGGCGCACTGATCTTAAGCCTGATGTCGGTGCCGGCTGCGATAGTCGGCGCGCGGACGCGTCTCTCGAGCTACATGATCGTAGAGCATACTTTCGGCTTTGCCGGCGCAAAATTCGTCAACTTCTGGTTCGGACTGTTCCTGCTCGGCTGGTACGCGGTCACTGCAGAGCTTTTCGGGCGCACACTATATCTTGCCGCAGGGGAACTTACGTCACTGGTGCTGGCTGAATGGGTGTATACGGTCATCAGCAGCGCGGTGGTTACCGTTACCACAATATACGGTTTCAAGGCGATCGATCGCCTGGCCCTGGTCGCGGTGCCTTTCCTGTTGCTGGCGCTGATCGTGGTCGTCGTTATTTCGCTCAACCAGGCGTCGTTCGCCGATCTGCTGCTGATCGAAGCCGAGGGTATCAATATGCCGACGGCAATCTCGGCCGTCGTCGGGGCAGCGATCGTGGGTGTCGTATTGATGCCGGATCTGACTCGCTATACACGAAGTGTACGTGATTGCGTAGTCGCCTCATTCGTTGGTCAGGGCGGCGGCATTACGGTTGCTTATGTCCTGGGGATGATCCCGGTACTGGTATGGGACGAGATTGAGCCGATGACCTATATGTTCATTATGGGCTTCGGTGTATTTGCA
>JADFGH010000319.1 GCA_022567775.1 Pseudomonadota bacterium
CAGTAAGTGAAATCGGTTTGCACCACCCCAGGTCCAGGGTGTCGCGATTCGTAACGGTGTCCTATCAGATGTCAGTGAAGGAAGCCGGTGCGGGTAAAATGAATGCGGCAGATTTTCTGGATAGCGTGCTGAAATAAATTTGTATCGCGGCGGGACGCCGCTCCTACGAATTTATTGGATTGGACTACGGATTCCCCGGCAGCAGAAACATCTCGTCCGTTTCCAGTTCTTCTTCTTCGAAACGCGTAATCCTGGCCAGCACGCCAAATCTTGGATGATCGTAATAGCGTAGTTCGCCGTTCCTGAAGATACGGTCCTCGAAGATGCTGTACCTGGTCGGCCTTGTCTCCTGCTCATAGCCGTAGCCAACGTTACGCGATGACCGCCGGTCAGCGTAGTATCTGCTGCTGTTTCGCCGCCCCGATGGTGCGGGCTCCACTTCGATCGTCAGATCTACGACGAGGTGCAGATATCGACTCAGGTAAAGCGTCAGGTTGCCATCCAGTCGCAGTGGTGCGTTGCCGATGCGGCGCAGGCGAATCGGCAAGGTCTGATCTTTATCGTACGTAGCCTGCGTCCATGCCGCCCGCATGATGGGCTTGTATGCGTCGAGTTCGACCAACTTCTGGTAAATGTCCTTCATGGCGTATTCTTGCGGGTCGAGCACTTCGAGTTGCGTATGCAGGATATGGCTCGGAAGTTCTTCGAGGATTTGTTCCTCTTCCGGTTCTGCCGGCAGAAGGAATGCCGGCACGTCTTGCTGGTTGAAATCTGCGCCGTCCATTGCAACCCGTACGTCCGCATCGACATTGGTTCCGGGATCACCGAAGTAGGGCGGAAGCAATGGCTCAAGCGCTTCGTCCTCCGGAAGCTCGTCGGGCAGGAAAATCTCGTCGCCGGATATTGCGGATTCCGCGTACTCAAAAACAATCAATTCGACGGTGTACCGCCGGACTTCCTCCTCCTCGAGAAGCTCCGCTTCGGAGTCACCCTGGCTCAAAGCAATGCCGGGCAGGCCCGCTGCAACGGAGGCAAGCAGCAGGCTACGCCCGCATCGTCTCAGCACAGCTGAAAAAACGGAATGCATCATGGTTTTCCTGAAAATCGCCCGGCCCTGGAATTAACCGACAGCCGTGTTTTTGACCGCGTCCGTTGCCAATCGATCCAGCAAATTTTCGACCTGGGTAAAGCGCATGGCGGTATCGCTCAAATCCATGCGGAACTGTAGTCGATGTGCTCCCTGCAATCGATAGACCTGGCTCTCATTCTGCACCATTTGCACCAGCGTCATCGGATTCATGGAGGTTTGGCTGCCGAAATCGAGGTAACCGCCGGCATCAGACGCATCTATTTTGCCGATTCCCAACCTGGCTGCATCGCGCTTGATTGCGGCGATGCGCATCAGGTTTTTGGCCGCCTCCGGCAACAGGCCGAAACGGTCAATCAATTCGACCTGCATCTCCCGAAGCTCGTCACGGGATGCAGCGCCCGAGATGCGCTTGTAGAGAATCAGCCGCAAGTGCACGTCGGGCACATAATCCTCCGGTAGCAATGCCGGCACATGCAGATTGATGTCAACACCTGCGTTCAGCGGTTGGTCGAGATCGGCTTCCTTGCCCTCGCGTAGCGCGGCCACTGCCCGTCCGAGTAACTCCGTGTACAACGAGAAGCCGATTTCCTGGATCTGGCCGCTTTGCGTGTCACCCAGGAGTTCACCTGCACCCCTGATCTCGAGGTCGTGCGTTGCCAGCGCGAACCCTGACCCGAGATCTTCGAGTGAATCGATGGCTTCCAGCCGCTTGATCGCGTCCGCGGTCATGGCTGCCCTTGGCGGAACGAGGAGGTACGCATAAGCGCGGTGATGCGAGCGGCCGACGCGACCGCGCAACTGATGCAAAGTGGCAAGCCCGAACCTGTCGGCACGGTTGATAATGATGGTGTTCGCGGTCGGGACGTCCAGCCCGGACTCAACAATCGTCGTGCACAGCAGTACATTGAACCGCCGATGATAGAAATCGAACATCACTTGCTCGAGGTCCCGTTCCCGCAGCTGCCCATGACCGATGCGGATCGATGCTTCCGGCACCAGCTTGGTCAACTGCTCCTCGATGCGCAGAATGTCCTCGACACGATTGTGAATGAAGTAAACCTGGCCGCCGCGCTTGATTTCACGCAGGCAAGCCTCGCGAATGACAACGTCGTTCCATTCACTGACGAAAGTTTTGATCGACAACCGCCCGGCCGGAGGCGTCGCGATCAGCGACATATCCCTGAGACCACCCAGTGCCATGTTGAGCGTTCGTGGAATCGGTGTTGCAGTCAGGGTAAGAATGTCCACTTCGCTGCGCAGCGATTTGATGGCTTCCTTGTGGCGCACGCCGAAGCGGTGCTCTTCATCGACGATGACCAGCCCGATATCTTTAAAATCGCGCGTATGCTGCAAGAGCCGGTGAGTGCCGATGACGATATCGACGGATCCTGATCGCAGACCCGCAACGATTTCTTTGGCCTCATTTGCGGAGCGAAACCGCGACAGTACTTCAATGCGGACCGGCCAGTCGGCGAACCGGTCCTGGAATGTCTGGCCGTGCTGCTGCGCTAACAGGGTTGTGGGAACCAGTATCGCCACCTGTTTGCCGCCGTACACGGCGGCAAATGCCGCGCGTAATGCCACCTCGGTCTTGCCAAATCCCACATCGCCGCAAACGACACGGTCCATGGGGCGCTCGGAAGCGAGGTCTTCGAGCACCTCGTCGATTGTGCGGGTTACCTCGCCGCCTACGAGCCCGGCACCGCCGCCGCGTCGCTGATCGTCAGCAATCGCCCCGACATCGACGTTCCCGGCCTGCTCGCCGCCCTCGACCGCTACCCCTATGGCTGCCTGGAGCAAAGCATCAGCGTCGCCTTGCCGCTGCTTTATCTCGACCAGGTGGCCGAGATGTGGGGGGGCTCGACCATCAACCGCGCCACCCTGCCGGGGCGCATCGCCGCCGGCATCGCCCGCGTCCAAGCCAAGCAGACGCCGTCGGGCGGCTTCGCGCTGTGGTCGGCGGACGGCGGCACGGAAGCCTGGCTCTCGGCCTATGCCTATGACTTCCTCGACCGCGCCCGCAAGCGTGGCCACCTGGTCTCGGAGGAAGGGCTGGAGAGAGCCGGCGAA
>JADFGH010000320.1 GCA_022567775.1 Pseudomonadota bacterium
AGATCAGTCAAACTCGATGATTTCCAAACCTATGCACAACCCCTACGGTCTCTCGATTACCTGCTGGAAGATATTCAGCCCACGGTACTCCTCTATGAACATGGCATCATGATCAATGTGCCTGCGCCCGCGAGATTTGCCATCCACAAATGTGTCGTGAGTCAGAAAAGAACGGCTGCCTTCGCTGCCAAATCCCGCAAAGACCTGAACCAGGCGGAACAGGTATTCCAGGAGCTGCTGGCATTGCGGCCAGGTGATCTCTCGCTCGCCTACGCTGCCGCACAGGCGAGGGGCGAGGAATTTGTCGAGGACTTTCTGACCGGGCTCGGCCTCATAGACGCGGGAGTCCAGGACAGCGTGCGAAAGCATCTCCGATAAGCAGGGACCAAACAGGGCGAAGATCGGATTCTGTACAAATCGGTGAGTTTTGTCCGTCGCTTCTGCGCCCGTTCCCCCAGCATGCTGGGACCATGTCTCACACCTCATGCGGCTTATTCGAACCGGTTGACCCTATGTATCCAATAGGATACACTTTCGTTGCGTGAACGGGGTCGTCCGCACGGCCGATTTTGATCAATGGTTAGCCCGACTAAAGGACTTGCACGGCAAGTCTCGAATCATAAAGCGTATTCGCTCTGCCGAACGTGGCAACTTCGGAGATTGCGCTGCAGTAGGCAGCGGTGTTTCAGAAATGCGAGTTCATTCCGGGCCCGGTTACAGAATCTACTTTTGTCGCACCGGTGATGTGGTCTACGTGCTGCTCTGTGGTGGTACGAAACGAGAACAGCGCCGTGACATTGTCAAGGCCCGGGCGATGGCCCGAAGGCTTTTGCGGAGTTGAGTTATGAGTAAACCCGACAAGCTGGATTTGGCCCCATTCGACGCCAGTGATTATCTCGACGACGAAGAGACCATTGCCGAGTATCTTGCTGCTGCGCTTGAAGACCCCGATCCGGACGCATTTCTGATGGCTGTGCGTGACGTTGCCAAAGCACGTGGCATCGCCAATGTTGCAGCAAGGGCCGGACTGGGTAGAGAGAGTCTTTACAAGACGCTGCAGCCGGGAGCCATGCCACGATTCGATACGGTACGCCGATTGCTGGCAGCGCTTGATGTGAAACTGGATGTTTCGTCAACAAAGAAGCATGTTGGATAGCAGCTAGAAAAGCGACACCATCTCCTATTTGAGATTTTCTTCCGTATACAGCGACAGCTCGATCATGCGTTCCAGTAACTGCTCGGGCGCATAGCCGGGGAAGTTCTTGAGCACCATTTCCTTGGCAAACAGGCGGCAGATATAGCGCAGCTGGAGCGATTTGAACCTGGATGCGTAGACGAAATCGCGATGGCCGTTGTTGATGACGATGACGTTCTGCTCAAGGTCATATTTCGACCGCCACAGCTCGCCAGGTGCTTTCCTGAACGTGTAACCGGGCAGCCCGTGCTGGGTCTCCGCTGGCTGCTTCAGCTCCGGCAGCAATGAGTCGGTGATCGTAATGAGCGCATCCCCCTCACAGATTTTGTCAGCCTGGGTGACGGCGACCCGGATCCGCGTGAGCCCCGGTTGCGGCGGCGCGGTAAATGTGACGATTTCGGAATCCGTGTTATCCAGGTTGCCGTCGCCTTCGACAATTTGCCAGCGGAATGCAAGGTCATGTTCCACGACATGCCGCGAACGGTCGCGCGCAACGGCCCGGTAGTTGCGGGTTTTTCCAACGGGGACGACGCTGGACTGCGGCGACACGCGCACGCCGAACAACGGGCCCGCGTACTCGAAGAACTGTTTCTGCACCCGCGCCGCTTCTGCCTCAGCTACGCCGTCCGCCCCGCTATCACTAACCGGCACTGGCTCGGCCGCTTTGCTTCCAGGCGCGCGACCGTGGCCCCCTTTCTGAAGATCAAACCAGTCGTACTCCTCGGCGGGCAACGCCAGCAAAGCCTCCTTGAATGCCTTCTGGATGGTATGCAAGATCTTGCGGCTGGCACGCTCCTCCTCGGCCTGCCGCTGCTCCGCGAGGAGTCGCACCAGTGACTGCTCCACGTCGTTGAGTGCACCGCACAGATCGTGGAAGGCGCTGTCGCGAATGATGCCGGTGCGGGTACCCGGGGTCAGGGTCAGAAAAGGCGCATCGACGATGCCCTGCAGACAGCCGCTGCTCCACGGTTCGCGCTGGAATTCATCGAGTTCCGTCAGGTCGGCAACGACCCGCGTGCCGGCGCGATACAGGCCGACCTGGCTGTCCGGACCGGAATCGGTGAGATAAAGCTCCAGGTAAATTTCGCCGCCAGCGGTTGACGCTGGCGGCAACTGGTGCAGCAGACGTCCGCCAAACTGGCGCGGTTCCACCTTGTATTCCTTGCGCGCCTGGCGGTCGATGACCTTGATCTGCACGCCGGATTGGCGGATGCGGTCACGCAATTCCGATGCCAGGTACCACTGAATCTTCTCGCCGCTGAACTGCCGGATGCCCGGCAGCAGCGGACTGATCGTCAGTTCGGTGCCGCGATCGGCAAACAGCGTGCGTCTTGGCATGAGCGTATAGCTGGGATCGCCCTTGCGCATCTGCATCTGCCAGGTCTTGCCGTCATCGCCGGCCGTGGTCATGGTGAGCGTTTCTCCGACCACCCAGAAGCTGAGCAGCCCGATGCCGAATTCTCCCTGGATACCCCTGGCGCCATCGACTTTCAGCTGACGCTTGATGGAGTCGCAGATGTGCGTTGCGACATATCTGAAGTTCGGTATGCCGGCATCATCTTTGGGAATGCCATCGCCGTCATCCATGATCCGCAGATACGCCTCGTTGTGCTCCCTGCCACGCGTAATAGTGATGTGGCGGGCATGTGCATCAATGCTGTTTTCGACGAATTCCGCAACGGCTTTGAGCGGGTTCGTCTGCGACAGCGCGATGATGGTGATCGCGTTCCAGTCGTCGCCGATACGCAACTTGCCGGACTGGATTTTTTTCTGTCGCTTTTTGCTGGTTCTTTTTCTCGGCACGATCAATCCGCTTTGGCTACGCTCGAAGTATATTCCGCAGGCTATGCTACTGAAAGGCGGCGGCGGTTGCTTCAATCACAGCGTTTGACTCATAGCAACCCAACTCTCCGGAGTTTACGGGTGACGAAACGTTCAACGTCGCCGAAGTGCGGAGCATCACCG
>JADFGH010000321.1 GCA_022567775.1 Pseudomonadota bacterium
GGACAGGCGGGGTATCAGCCAGCGAATTGCAAAGGTTGAATACGCCTGCACAGTCAGGATGCCGGGGATATCCGGCTTAAAAATTCTTTCTGTGCCTGCCGCAATCCGGTCGAAGGCGCCCCTGAGCACCGGGTAGTAAGCGCGCCCGAGCTTGGAGATCTCCACTGACCGCGCTTTGCGTATAAATAATTCAACCCCGAGGTATTGCTCCAGTTGCTTGATCTGGTGGCTTACCGCTGAATGAGAAACGCACAACTCCTCGGCTGCATGCTTGAAACTGCCGTTCCTTGCGGCAGCCTCGAAGGTGCGCAGTGCGTTCAATGGGGGCAAGCGTTTACGCATGTGTATTCTTTAGATTTATTCAAGTCAGAGTGAGCACTCGAAGTTTGTGCTTCTGACCATTGTCGTGTCAAGATGTAGCGGGCTAAGCATCTGGATTCAAAAAATTCAAGAACAGCAACTCCGCATATGTCCACGCCTGCACAAGCACAAACTGATGATCTGGCTACCGCGCTGCGCCACGCAGCCTCGTTGCTCGATGGCGACCCCGCTCTGGCTGAACAGCAGGCCCTTGAGATCCTGGATCCGTATCCGAATGACGTGAATGGATTGACACTTCTGGGTGCGGCGCGTCGCCTCCAGCGCAAATTCGAATCGGCGCTCGAGACACTGGAGAAAGCGATCAAACACGATCCGGGTCTGGGTCTGGCACGCCAGGAAATTGGCATTACACTGCTCGCCGTGGGCCGGGGTGCGGAGGCAGTCAGCCATCTTCGGAAAGCGGTGAAGTTATTGCCGGAAAGCCCTGTCGCGTGGAAAGCGCTTGCCGAAGCACTTACAGCACAGGGTGAAGCTGCAGAGGCCCGGAAGGCCCGGCGCTGCTTGCTGGCGGTGACCGTCAAGAACCCTGAACTGCTTAAAGCCGCGGATTTCTTGTATGAAGGTCGGCTCGCCAAGGCCGAAGCTGTTTGCCGCGACGTATTGAAGAACGACCCGATTGATGTTTCTGCGATACGAATGTTGGCCGATATCGGCATAAGGCTGCGCCAGTATGGAGATTCACAAAAGCTGCTCGAGCGATGTCTTGAATTGGCACCGGATTTTCATTTGGCGCGCAATGACTACGCCAACGTGCTCAGCAAGCGCCAACAGTACGAAGCGTCCCTGGCTGAACTCAAAAAGCTGCTGGCGGTCGAACCCGACAACCCGAATCATTTGCTGCTGAAGGCATCGGTGCTGGTGCAAATCGCCGAATTTGAATCGGCTATCAAAATTTACGACCAGGTGCTTGAGCACTACCCACGCCAACCAAGGTCGCATTTGAGCAAAGGCCATGCGCTGAAGACGCTGGGCCGTCACTCCGAAGGAATCGAAGCCTACCGCACTGCGATCAGCCACGCGCCGGAATTGGGCGAAGCATACTGGAGTCTGGCCAATCTGAAGACGTTCCGCTTTGATGAAGAGGAAATCTCGGCGATGCGGCGACAGGTTAAAGACGGCACCAAAAACATTGAGGACTATTACCACCTCTGCTTTGCGCTCGGGAAAGCCCTTGAGGATCGTGAACAGTACGATGAGTCTTTTCATTGCTACCGCCGCGGAAATGCAGTGCGCAAAAAGACTGTGCAGTGGGACGGCAAGGCACACCACGACAATATGCAACGTCTGATCGCGTTTTTCGATGCCGGCTTTTTCGCGAGCCGCGACTGTCAGGGAGCACAGCATTCCGACCCGATTTTTATCGTCGGTTTGCCGCGTGCCGGCTCCACGCTCCTCGAGCAGATTCTGGCGAGCCATTCCCAGGTGGAAGGCACGATGGAACTGCCGGACATTATATCCATCGCGCGCCGGCTCAGCGGCAAGAAGCGCCGCTTCGACGAATCCCGATATCCGGACGTGCTTGCCGAATTTGCTCCTGCGCAACTGACGGAGCTCGGCGAGGAGTACATGGAGCGGACACGAATCCAGCGTAGAGGTGCGCCGTTCTTCATCGACAAGATGCCGAACAATTTCAGCCACATCGGCTTGATTCACTTGATGCTTCCAAACGCAAAGATTATCGATGCACGACGCCACCCGCTGGCCTGCTGCTTTAGCGGCTTCAAACAATTGTTCGCTAGCGGTCAGAACTTCACCTACGACCTGACCGACATCGGCCAGTATTACCGCAACTACGTTGCGCTGATGGATCACTGGGACCAGGTCTTGGCGGGGCGGGTTCTGCGAATGGAATACGAGACAGTCGTTGCCGACACGGAATTCCAGGTTCGCCGGCTTCTCGATCACTGTGGCCTGCCGTTCGAACAGGAATGCCTTCGGTTCTATGAAACCAAGCGCGCCGTGCGCACCGCCAGCTCAGAGCAGGTGCGCCAGCCGATTTACGGCGGCGCGGTGGAGCAATGGCGGCATTATCTTGCCCATCTCGATCCATTAATCGAGGCGCTCGGGCCGGTTGTGGACGAGTATGGTGCTGATCTCTGTCCAGACAAATGAATTTATTTGAACTATTCGCAAGGGAAGCGTAGGGGGCACGAAGACGGTCATACTCAGCGAGGTTGAGGAAAACTCAACTGAGGAAGAGAAAATGTCGTTTGTCACTGCGCCGATCTGTTTCTATCGTTGATGCTGTCATAAATATGGGGGAGACGGCATGCTGCAGTTGCCGGCCCGTCGCCAGTTCAGACTTAAGGGGGACTTCCAGTCATGAGTAAACGTGCCAGGCAGGGGACCGGGAACGCAGTCATCCGCATGAAACCGCTAGCGCTCGGGATCCGGGCCGCCCTATTGACGAAAGGCCATGCACCACTGGTGGCAACGACGCTGCTGGCATCCACCATGGCCTTTGGTCAGGCCATCGAAACGTCGCAGTTGGACGAAATTATCGTTACAGCTCAGAAGCGCGAGCAGAATCTGCAGGAAGTGCCGATCAGCATCAAGGTGTTGGATGCTCAGACACTGGAAAATCTGAACATCATGCGCTTCGATGACTATGTGCGGCACATGCCGAATGTCTCCTACCAGAGCGCAGGGCCGAGCCAGGCGCAAATTTATATGCGCGGTGTTTCGGATGGCGGTGACGGTAATTTCTCCGGAACCAACCCGAGCGTTGCCCTCTATCTGGATGAGCAACCTGTCACGTCGATCGGACGC
>JADFGH010000021.1 GCA_022567775.1 Pseudomonadota bacterium
TATGGATGTTCCCCGTGCGCGCGGGGAACATCGGCACCCCGGATAAAGCTGGGCGCGTAACGGATTACATTGCGCGGTGTTTTCTTTTTCGGGGCTGGAAGTTCAATATCGCCTTGTCCCAATGCCTCGACCACGGCCCTAACGGTCTCATGCTCGACCGATACATCGTGGCTCCATTCTTCCCGGTTCTCCCCCGCCATAATTTTCAGCATGGTCTCATTGGAGAGGTCTTGGATGATGAGACTGATTTTATGATCGGGGCCGTATTCTTCTTCCAGGGCAATTAGGCGATGGTGGCCGTAGGCAAGCTCTGGCGAGCCGTTGATTTTCCGCGCCAGGAGGTTGTTCCAGTACCCGGTGGCCCGCAGGGATTCCTTAAGGGCCTCGACCTTCTCCCGATTGATCGGATACCTGTCCAGATGCCGGAAGGGGTTGGGCTTGATGTCCTTGATTTTGAATTCTTGTACTGCACTCATCCTGTTTCCAATCTCATTCCCCAAACGCCCGTCCTCCCTCCGGGGTTTGGTGTTTCCGTAAAAGAACGCTATCACGCCGTACACAGTCTGGTAATGACGGGAAAACCCGTCAATACATTTCCGGGCCTCGGGCGTGTTTTATCAGTCCGCCTACCGCCGGGGGCCGTTCGCATTCGGTGATGTAGTCGCGGGTGAGGGGCACCGCCTCCTGGTTCCGCGCGATCTGCATCTGGAAAAAGATCTGGAAAAAAGGCGGGAGGGAGTTGCATAACCCCGCCCCCGAAGTCCAGGCCAACACGGGGCTATCTTTCCAACGCCTCCAAGAGCGTTTCAGCCAGCCGGTCATCCCAAGCCGCCGTTCCGTTCTCGATGCTCCGTTGCCACAGCCGCGCCTTGCCCGCGCCCTGGCCAGGCCGCCGGCGGCGGTGTATAATGGCCACGGAAAATCCCGACGGGAGCGGCACCATGACCGGGACAACGGGGTCCTTTCAAAAACAGGGCTGGCTCGCCCGCGGCGGCGTGCTCCTGTCCTTGCTGGCCTGCTACGGCACCCTTGCCGTCATCGGCGCCCTTTCGGCGCTCGGCGTCACCATCGCCGTCAACGCCCATGTCTGGGCCGGTGCCATCGTGGCGTTCGCGCTGGCGGCCTTCGCCGGCATCGGCCTCGGATTCAGGCGGCACCGGGCCGCCGGGCCGCTGGCCGCCGCCGGCTTGGGCGCCGCCCTGGTGGCTGCCGCCATGTATGCGGCGGCGCCCATCGAGGCGGCCACCGGCTTGTCCAAACGGGTGGTCGAAATCGCCGGCTTCGCCAGCCTGATTGCGGCGGCATTGTGGGACTGGCGCCTGGCCAAGCATCGCTGATCGCCATGACCGCGCGGCGCAACATTCTCGCGTCCTGCTCGACGCTGGCGAACCCGGCAAAAAATGCAGCAACCCGAACGCCTGTTACCTGTTTCGTTCACCGACGCGTTACGTGAATCACTTTGTCAACGCAGGTTTCGATGTGCTTAGCCTTGCCAACAATCACGCAAGAGATTTTGGCGAGGAAGGGCGCCTCGCCAGCATGAAAACGCTTGCCGCAGCCGGTATCCATCACTCCGGACTTGAAGGTGACTTCGCATCGTTCACCGTCAACGAATTGGACATCGCGCTGCTCGCGTTCGCGGTAACCAGGAATTCAAACATGATGCTTGATTATAACCTGGCGGCAAAAATTGTTGCCGACCATGCCAGGCATCACGACATCGTCGTGGTTTCATTTCATGGTGGCGCCGAAGGACAGAATGTCACAAGGCTTCCGTTTGCGGAGGAGGAATACTTTGGCGAACCGCGCGGTGACGTCGTCAGGTTTGCCAGGATGATGGTCGACGCGGGTGCCGACCTGGTGGTCGGTCACGGTCCGCATGTCGTCAGGGCGATGGAGCGATACAAGAACAGGCTGATCGCATACAGCCTTGGAAATTTTGCGACTTACTACGGCATCAGTGTCGAGGGCATCAAGGGGATTGCTCCCGTCCTGGTTGCAACGCTCGATGGCGAGGGCAACTTCGTCGAAGGGAAAATTTACTCCACGATTCAATTGCGCCCGGACGGACCGTCCATTGATGAAGAAAACGGTGCCCTGAACCTGATACGCAGCCTGAGTATCCGGGATTTCACGACCCCCGGCATCGTGTTCAATCCGGACGGCAGCCTGCTGCCGGCACCCAGAATTTTTGGATTGCCCTGAACGGCGCCAAATCGGGAATTAGGCGGTATTATCTGGCCAAATCAGGGCATTATTAAAAAAATGAAGAATTCCAAGCGGGGAACCTGGATGAGAAATAAATCGATTATTGTCGCCACAGTGGTAACCGTCTTCCTGTGCCAATGCCCGGCCTTCGCCGCGCCCGTCGAGGTTTCACGCGCAGAAGATGTGGGGATGTCCTCGGAACGGCTGGCATACCTGAAGAGTTATTTCGAGGGACTGCTGGAAGATGAAGAAACTGGTGGCTTTCAGATCCTGATTTCCCGGCGTGGCAAGGTAGTCATGTATGAAAACCTGGGACTCGCCAACGTTGAAGAAAACGTACCGGTCACAGACGAGACTCTGTTCCGCATATTCTCCATGACCAAACCGGTCATGGGCGTCGCAATGATGATGCTCTACGAGGAAGGACAGTACTCGCTCGCTGATCCGATTTCAAAACACATTCCGGAGTTTGCCGAGTTGCGGGTCTATGCCGGCGAGGATGACGAAGGCAACGTGACGCTCGAAGCACTGGAGCGTGAGCCGACGATCCATGACCTTTTGCAACATACCGCCGGCCTCACCTATGGAATTTTTGGCAACTCTGCAGTCGACAGACAGTATATCGAGATGGATGTCCCCAGTTACGATCAGACCATGCAGGAGTTCATCGACAAGCTGACCAGTATTCCCTTGCTGTATCAGCCGGGTACTCGGTGGAATTACAGCGTCGCAGTGGATGTGCAGGGATACCTGATCGAAAAATGGACCGGCATGGAGCTCGGCGATTTCCTGCAGGAAAGAATATTCGATCCGCTCGGCATGGATCAGACGATGGCGTGGGTGCCACCAGACAAAGCTTCATTGCTCGCTAATATCTATACGCATAATGAAGCTGGTGACAGAGAGAAATTTACCGGCAGCTTTGCCGATAATTACCTTCACGCACCCGGAGCGTTCAGCGGCGGCGGCCAGCTGATCTCGACCAGCGATGATTACTGGCGTTTTTGCCAGATGCTGTTGAATGGCGGCGAGTTCGATGGAATACGCTACCTCTCGCCGAGAACAGTGGAAATGATGTCCACCAACCGCCTGAAAGAGCCGGCGAGCCGGCCAGACGGCAGCGGGTTCGGGCTTAACTTCGGCGTCATTGTTGACAACACACAGGGTAATTACCCGACCAGCAACGGAGAATATTACTGGGGTGGCCTTGCGTCGACAGTCTTCTGGATCGATCCGGAAGAGGAAATGGTGGCCATCATGCTGACGCAGTATCTGCCGTATCGTGGCGAATTCTACCGCGACATCTTTCATCGCCTGGTCCGCGCAGCAATCATCGAGTAGCAATTCCGGGGAACCACTACTGTGTCATTGCCACTAATCGGGCCCGACCAGGACTTCGCGATCTGGGCGGTGCTGATTGGACTGGCGGGATTCGGTTTCTGGTGCGAACGATTTCCCTGGGGCAGGAAATACTCGGGCGTCATGTTGCTGATCACAGCGGCAATCGTACTCGCGAACCTGCGCATCATTCCAACCTCGGCGGCCGCGTACGATGTTGTCTGGGACTACCTGGTACCGATCGCAATTCCACTGTTACTGTTTGAGGCGGACCTCAAGCGCATTGTCCGGGAATCCGGCCCGACGCTGATTGCTTTCATTATTGGCAGCGCAGCGGTAGTTGCAGGAACTCTCATCGGCGTAGTTCTCTTTGATCTGGGGCCGAACGAAGCGGAACTGGCCGGCATATTTACCGGCACATACATCG
This sequence comes from Pseudomonadota bacterium, assembly GCA_022567775.1. Lineage (GTDB taxonomy): Bacteria > Pseudomonadota > Gammaproteobacteria > Steroidobacterales > Woeseiaceae > SZUA-117. The sequence goes on from JADFGH010000021.1 coordinate 3,974, forward strand.
GCGGCGGCCTGAATTTCGCCGCAGTCGCCGAGGCCACCGGCATGCAGGACGACAACATGCTGACAGCAGCCGTTGCCGCCGACCAGGTGATTACCAACCTGCATTTCCTGTTGATCATTTTCATTCCCGGTATCGCGTGGATGGCAAATAAGTATCCGACACATCACATGGACAATGCAGTGGTGTTCGACGTCGAGTCAGGGCGTAATGTGCATCGCATCGCCGATCTCGATATTGCGGGCTTGATGACGGCTCTGGCGCTCGCCTTCGCGCTGGCGGCAACTGGAAAAATTCTCGCTGACCTCATCGGCATGTCCGACTATTCGATACTGGTCATCACCGTGCTCGCGTTGATGATCGCAACGGTACTTCCGCAGCAAGTCGAAAAACTCTCGGGCCACAGGGAAGCTGGCAATGTATTGATGTTTATATTTCTCGCCAGCGTCGGCGCAGGGGCAGATATCTGGAAGCTCATCGAAATCGGGCCGGTCCTGTTTTTGTTTGCGTCAGTCATCATCATCGTGCACCTGGTGATTCTGTTTGGCGTCGGAAAAATCCTGAAACTCGACCTTGCCGAGCTGGCAATGGCATCTGCCGTTTGTATCGGCGGACCTGCGAGCGCCCCGGCGCTGGCCTCGGCAAAAGGCTGGCGTGACCTGTTGATCCCCGGCCTCTTGCTCGGATCCCTGGGCTATGCAGGCGGCAGTTTTATCGGTGTCTCTGTCGTCGCATGGTTGCGCTAGCAAATTTCTTCTGGCGCGCCGTTATCCCAATTTTGGATCAATTGCAATGACGAGATTCAGTTCGATCTCTGCCGCAGGCTGACTGGATTCGATTCCTGTAGTATCCGCAGAAGTTTTCAATAAAAACAATGTGCCCACAGGACTCAACCATGGAAAATGTTGTCAATACCATCAATGCCTGGGTCTGGAGTCCCGCACTAATTTACCTGGCCCTCGGTGCCGGACTGTTCTTTTCAATTTTGACGCGGTTCGTCCAGGTTCGATTGTTCCGCGAAATGATTCACCTGCTGTTTTCCAGCAAGGAATCGGAACGGGGCATTTCGTCCTTCCAGGCGCTGGCAGTGTCGCTGTCAGGCCGCGTCGGCACCGGTAACATCGCCGGTGTTGCAGCTGCGATCGGCTTTGGTGGTCCCGGCGCCGTATTCTGGATGTGGGTCGTCGCATTCCTTGGCGCGTCCACCGCCTATGTCGAGGCTGCGCTCGGTCAAATATACAAAGAGGTGGACGAAGGCCAGTATCGTGGTGGTCCGGCTTTCTATATCGAGAAGGCGATGGGCCAGAGATGGTATGGCTGGCTATTCGCGGTCGTTACCATTATCGCTACCGGATTGCTGCTTCCCGGCGTTCAGGCGAACAGTATCAGCAGTGCCGCGGAGGTTGCGCTCGGCACCGGCGAGATTTATCAAACGGCGCTTGGCGATATCAGTTTCACAAAGATTACGTCTGCGGTAGTTGTCGTCACGATCTTCGGATTTATTATTTTCGGCGGCGTGAAGAGAATTGCGCACGTAACGCAGTTCGTTGTTCCTTTTATGGGCCTGGCCTACGTAATCACGGCCGTCGGCATCATAGCGATGAATATCTCTCAACTCCCCGGTGTCATTGCCCTGATATTCAATGATGCGTTCAGCCCGATGGCAGGAATAGGCGGCGCGGTTGGCTGGGGCGTAAAACGGGGCGTGTACTCGAACGAAGCCGGACAGGGGACCGGCCCGCATGCCGCCGCCGCCTCGGAAGTACAGCATCCGGCGCAGCAAGGGCTGGTGCAGGCCTTCTCCGTTTACGTCGATACGTTGTTTATCTGTTCTGCAACAGCGTTCATCATCCTGATCACTGGCGCCTACAATGTGCATGGCGGTGATGGCGGTTTCATCATCCAGAACCTGCCCGCCGCCACTGATGCAAACAGTCCCGCCTTCACCCAGCTTGCGGTTGAGAGTGTCGTGCCCGGCGTCGGCAAGCCCTTCGTCGCCGTAGCGCTGTTCTTTTTCGCTTTTACGACCGTGCTCGCCTACTACTACATTGCCGAAACCAATGTCGCCTATCTCAGAAGATTTTTCCGATTTCCCGGAGAAATGCTGTTCCTGAAAATCGCCATAATGGCGTCCGTATTTTATGGCGCCATCAGGACCGCCAGCCTTGCCTGGGGCCTTGGTGACATTGGTGTCGGAATCATGGCGTGGCTCAACATCATCGCCATTCTCATTTTGTTTTTCATGGGCAATGCCGCGCTCAAGGCGTTGAAAGACTACGAAGCGCAGCGCAAGGCAGGGGTCGAGACTTACACCTTCGATCCGGAGGCGCTCGGCATCAAAAACGCCGATTTCTGGAGCGGGCCCAGGACGTAAAGAAAATCATAAGAGTAAGGGGGAGTTTCGATGCCTAATCATTTATGCAGCTTGTATCTTTTCATCTTTCTTTGCCTCCCATACGGTGTCGCGTACGCCGATGATGGCAGCGAACAAAAAGCAATCCTCGTAACCGGAGCGAGTACCGGTATTGGCAGAAACCTGGCGGAGACACTAGCCGCCGAGGGTCACTTCGTCTATGCCGGCGCCAGGAAAATGGCTGACCTCGATGCACTGAATGCCATCGACAACATCCAGGCCATTCGGCTCGACGTGACCATTCAGGAACAGATCGACGACGCCGTCGAAACAGTCAGGAACGGTGGCAGAGGCTTGTATGGACTGGTCAACAATGCCGGAGTCGTTGTGGCCGGACCAATGATCGAGGTCGATGAAGATGACATGCAATTCCAGATGGATGTCAACCTGTTTGGGCCCTACCGGGTGACCAAAGCATTTGCCCCACTGATTATAGAAAGCAAGGGTCGCATAACGACGACCGGATCGATCTCCGGGATCTTGTCCGGTACGTTTATAGGTCCCTACAGCATGAGCAAGCACGGTATCGAAGCTTTCACCGATTCGCTTGCTGGCGAAATGGAAAAGTTCGGCGTGCAGGTAAGCGTGGTGGAACCGGGCAACTATAACTCGGCGATCATCGACACCATGCGTAACCGTATGCAACAGCGCGGCCAGACGCCGGAGGGTTCACTCTTCGAGGAAGAGCTTCAGCAACTGATGGACGGACCGTCGGATCGGTCTCGTTTAAAGCAACCTGATGAAGTTGCAGCTGCTTTTTTACATGCACTTTTCGACGACAATCCGAAGCGTCGTTACATGGTCGTTCCAAATCAGGGTGAGGCGGAGATCACAATCAAAAAGGCGATTGAGGAACTTGTGCAATTAAACGAGGGGCACGAATACAGCTACGATCGTGAGGCGCTGATTGCGATGCTGGATGAGGCGTTGGCAGCCTCTACACATTAGCCATGTGAAAATCGCCCGCTTAGGAAGGGCTCCTACAAGTTGCTGATTAGCATTGCATTAATCTGTAGGAGCCCTTCCTAAGCGGGCGATTATTTAGTCGTTGGACGCTGACACCGAGCGGAAATCCACACCCAGCGATCGGAGTTTGCGATACAGGTGTGTGCGCTCCATGCCGACCCGCTGCGCCAGTTTGCCGACCTTGCCGTCGCAAAGCACGAGCTGCTGTTGCAGGTAAGCGCGTTCGAATTGCTCGCGCGCTTCTCTTAATGGCAGTGACAGCAGATCCTGTTTGACCAGCGGCCCGTCAGAAACCGCCGCGCCGCTGATTTCTTTTTCAATTTCATCGAGCGAGATTTCTTCTTCCGAACCGGTAAGCAGCAGACGACGCACAAGATTTTTCAGTTCCCTGACATTGTCAGGCCAGGGATAGTTTCGAAGCCGGTTTTGCGCCGCAACACTGAAGCGGCGGAATGACAGGCCTTCACTGTCGATCAGTTTGTCGACGTAATAGCTGAGAAGCTCCGGCACGTCTTCCGCATACTCACGCAATGGCGGCACATGCAAACTCAGTATATTCAGATTCGAAATAAGCTCGCGCCGAAGTTTGCCGCTGTCAATCGCGTGCGGATAGTCAGCCTTGACGGTCGCCAGGACCCTGGCCTGCAACTTCACTGGTTCATGCCCGCCGGAGCGCGTGAATTCTCCCTGTTCCAGAACGCTGAGGATGAGTTTTTGTGCCTGGTCACAAAGTTCCGTAAGTTCATCGATGATCAACGTGCCATTCTTTGCGCGCTCGAAATAGCCACTGTATACGTCGCCACCGTGTTCGCTGCCGAGCAACTGCTCTTCAGCGTTGCTGTCTGTCAGCGACGCGGCAAGCAGGTTTACCAGCGGTGCATCGGCACGCGGACTCAGGGCGTGGATGTAGCGCGCAAATGCGCCCCTGCCCGTGCCTGGTTCGCCGCTCAGAAGCACTGCCGAATCATACTCGGCGATTTGCTGCACATTCTCTCGCAGACTCTTCATCAGCGGGCTGCGCCCGACCGGGGTCAGCAATGATGGAAACAAACTACGCGCCGGGCCACTCTGTTTCCTGGATGCCTCCAGCGCACGCTCTACTGTCCGCAACAGTTTCGCGAGAGACAGGGGTTTTTCGACAAAATCGAACGCACCGAGGCGAGTCGCCTCGACGGCCGTATCGACAGTGCCGTGACCGGACATCATGACGACCGGACAATCAAGGTCTCCGGGTTCCGACCATTCACGCAACAAACTGATGCCATCAGTATCGGGCATCCAGATGTCGAGCAACACCAGGTCGAATTTATCGTGGTCACGGGCGGAGCGCGCCTCGGCAGCGTCAGCCGCAACCGTCACCTGGTACCCCTCCTCCGACAGAATTTCGTCGATCAAGGTACGAATATCGTCTTCATCATCAACGACCAGCACGTGTGATGTGCTCATGCTCTCTCCCTTTGTATATCTGCTCGACCCGGCAGTTTCATTAACATTTTTTCGCGTGCAGCCTCATCAATCGGCAACTGAATACGAATCTCCGCGCCACCTTTTTCGCGGTTTGCCGCTGCAATCGTTCCCAGATGTTCTTCCACGAGTTTCTTGACGATTGCGAGGCCAAGTCCGGTGCCTTTCGGTTTTGTTGTTACGTAAGGATCAAAGACCTGGCTCATCGAGCCCATCTGGAATCCAGGACCATTGTCTGCAACGACAATTTCCACGACATCGACTTCATGCACCTCGGTAGCGCTGACCGAAACCTCAATACGTCCGTCGGTTGTGTTCTCGAGCGCTTCGGTTGCGTTGCGGATGAGGTTGTGCAGAATTTGTCTGATTCGCACGACGTCGGCCTCGACTTCCGGCAGGTCGGAATCTGTCTTGAGAATGATCTCAATACCACTTTCCTGCGCGCGATAAAGGTCGACCACTTCGTGCACGAGTTTGTCGATACTGAACAGGTTGAGATCAATATCCGGCGCACGCGCATAGTCGCTGAACGCGTTGACCATTTCCTTCATGGCCTCTACTTGCTGCACAATCGTATGTGTCGCACGATCGAGGACCTGTGCGTCCTCTTCTGACAGCGTCTTGAGGTATTTGCGGCGCATTCTTTCCGCGGAAAGTTGAATTGGCGTCAGCGGATTCTTGATCTCGTGCGCCAGCCGCCGTGCGACCTCACCCCAGGCTGCGTCACGCTGTGCCTGCAGCAGCGCGGTGATGTCGTCAAATACGACCACAATCCCCGCAGCGTGATCTTCATCTCCCGGCAATGTCGTGCACGCGCAGGTCAGGACACGGCGGCCAACTTCACCACGCAAAACGATTTGCTCGCGCCACTCGGTTTCACCGGCATTCAGGTGCACTTGTGCGACGTCCACGAACTGCTCCAGCAGCGGCTGGCCCTTGGCAACATCCGGCAGGAATTCGCCAATGCGATTTTCGAGATCGACATTGAGGATCGCACCGGACGCCTGGTTCGCGGTGCGTATCCTGAGATCGGAATCGAGCGCGACGACGCCGGTCGAAAGGCGAGCCAGTATGACTTCGAGGTTAGCGCGTTCCGCTTCAACCAGCGCCTGACTGAGGCTGGCCTCTCGCCTGGCCGCAGACAGCCGCTGCGTCATATCATTGAACGAACTGACCAGGAATCCGATTTCATCGCGTGACGGCGTAGGCAGCCTGGTGTCGAAGTCGCCTTTCGCAACCGCTTGAGTTCCTGCGACCAGGTCCTGAATCGGCGCAACGAGCCGTCGTGACAAAATGAACGCACCGTAGATAGATGCGAGCAACGACAGCATCAGCACGACCGTCAACGTGAGTGAGAACGCGCGCTTCAACGGTTCCCTGAGATAGACCAGGCGTTTGTAATCGCTGTAGGCATCGCCGACGTTGTTCGCCATGGTCCCCAGCCGCTCCGGTACCGGAAAGTGCGCCTGGATTACGCCGGCAAGGTCCGGACGACCAACGCTGCCGAAGCGGACAGCAGTTCGTATCTCGTAGCCGCCGCGCGGCGTCGGATCAAGGCTGACGAAGGGCCGATTCTGACGGATCTGCAGTAGCACCTCGTCACTCAACGGTCTCGGCAGACTGCCGGCGGATTGATTAGAACTTGTTGCGACGATGTGGTTATTGCGGCCGTAGATCGAAATTTCATCGGCGCCGCTTTCTCTGCGCAACCTGCTCAGTTCGAAAATCAGTTGCCGCGCACTGACCTTCTGCAGCCGGTCAGAAATGCGAGCCGTAATCTCGAGCCGGTCGCGCATCTGCATTTCCAGGGCTGCCCGGCTGAGTTCGAGCGCGTCATCAAAACCCGCCTCGACCTCGACGTTGAACCAGGTGTCGATGCCGCGATTGATGAATTGTATGGAGAAATAAAACACTACAAGCAATGGCAGCACGGCAAGACCGACGAACATTCCCACCATGCGCGCTTTTAGTCTCGAGCCCGGGACATGGTTCCGGTAATCGCGCAACAGTCGGGCGAGATTGCCGACCAGCAACGCAAACAACACGACGACACCGGCAACATTGATCAGCAGAATGATGATATGCAGCCGGTCGAATTCGGCGGAATTCTGCGCCGTTTGACCGAGCAGAAAGAGCGCCATGAGCGCCAGCCCAACGCCGATGGCGCCGGCTGCACCGATAGCCGTTCTTTTTATCGTTCGAGAGTCCACTCGTACCAGTCACTCTTTAGTTGCCATTGGCTGCGCCAGAAAAACAGGATGCGCAGTGGCGCCGGATATTGACGTGTGCTCAAAAGTGCTCGCAAACGCATGCGATAAGCGCTGCCGGGATCGAGCAGTGCATCATCGATGACAGGCAAGCCCTGGATGCGCCCGAGGTTATTCAGCGCCGAATAAAGCGTCGAGAATGAGTTCTCGTCGCCGCTATTGAGATTGCGGACGATGTATCGCTGACTGAGAGGCCGGTATTCGAGCTCGTAGGTAACGGTGAGCTCTGCTTCAACAGCATCCAGCCACAGACCGCGCACCCGGATAACCTCCAGGTTGAGTTCGATTGTCAGTGGGACGCCGCTGTTCAGCGCATCCAGCGCCTCGGCGCTCAGAATGAGTTGCAGTCGCGCCTCGAGTTCATGCACACCTGCGATCATGGTCGTGGCCGCTGAGCGGACATCAAAGAATCCTTCGCGCGGGAGCTCGAGTTGCGCACGCACGCTCGTGAACACCACTGCCGACAGGCACGCGGCCAGCAGCAGGGACTTCAATGTATGTGTCCGGTTTTCGCTCATGTTGTCGTCAGTATTACTGGCTGTTATCGAGACGTCCTCTCAAGACATGCGAAGTAGAAACCATCAAGGCCCTGACTCCCCGGCAATACCTGGAAACCGCATGTCTTCTCGACCATTAGATCGCGGATGTTGTAATTTGGCAACACTCTATCCTCGTGGGCATCCCTGTGACGTGCCAGAAAATCGCCGATAACGGCGTCATTCTCGGCCGCCAGCCCCGAA
>JADFGH010000322.1 GCA_022567775.1 Pseudomonadota bacterium
CAAACCAAGGACAAATTAGTTTCATCTGAAATTAAAGGCATTGTAGAATCAGTGATGGCCGGTTGCCTGGAGGACTTTTTGCTCGAGCATCCTCAGGAAGCCAAGTTAATTGTCTCCAAGATTGTCGACGCCGCCCGTGCCAGGGACGCCGCTCGAAAAGCGCGTGAAATGACACGCCGCAAGGGCGCACTCGACATCGCAGGACTGCCGGGCAAGCTGGCGGACTGCCAGGAAAAAGATCCGGCACTGTCTGAAATATTCCTGGTGGAGGGTGACTCTGCAGGGGGTTCCGCGAAACAGGGTCGTGATCGCCGCACACAGGCCATCCTGCCGCTGAAGGGCAAAATCCTGAATGTTGAAAAAGCCCGCTTCGACAAGATGCTGTCCTCCGCTGAAGTTGGCACATTGATCACTGCACTGGGCACGGGAATCGGCCGGGAAGATTTTGATGTTGAGAAGCTGCGTTACCACCGCATCATCATCATGACTGACGCCGATGTCGATGGCTCGCACATTCGTACCCTGCTATTGACGTTTTTCTATCGGCAAATGCCGGCGCTTATCGAGCGCGGCCATATTTATATTGCGCAACCGCCGCTCTACAAGATCAAGAAGGGCAAGCAGGAGGTTTACGTAAAAGATGACGCAGAACTGAATGCGCACCTGTTGAGCGCCGCGATTGATGGCGCGGCGTTGCATGTGACTGCCGATGCCCCGGCCCTGACTGGCGCCGCCCTGGAGGAGCTGGCGAAGGAACACATGACAGTCGAGGGCATCATAGGCCGCTTGTCGAATCGTTACGACGAAACCGTATTGCGCACGCTGAGTAAATTACCGGAAATCACAGACAAGACTTTGGAAGACCTGGATGCGCTGTCTGCCTGGACCAGGAAACTTTCTGCAGCCCTGCCGAACGAAACCGGGGATCGCGCTGTGGTAAGTAACGGCGGTGCCTATATTGCAGAGCTCGATCGCGGTGACGGAGAGGGCGAGGGCGTGCGCGTCGCGGTTCGCAAAATGCAGCACGGCATAAGTACTACCCGCTACATCCCGAGGGAGTTCTTCGACACCAGCGAATATCGACACATCATGTCCCTGGCCGGCAAGCTGAGAGAGTTGCTTGGTGACGGTGCCTATGTAGAGCGTGGTGAAAAACGCCTGACCGTCAATTCGTTTGCAGAAGTCGTCGACTGGATGATGAGCGAAGCGCGCAAGGGCCAGTCAATCCAGCGTTATAAGGGCCTCGGCGAAATGAATCCGGAGCAGTTGTGGGACACCACGGTAAATCCGGAAACCCGCCGCCTGATGCAGGTAAGAATAGACGACGCCGTTAAGGCAGACGAAATCTTTACGATGCTCATGGGTGACCATGTGGAACCGCGCAGAGAATTCATCGAGAAGCACGCCATGATGGTCACCAATCTCGATATTTAGACAACAACGCTTACAAGTTCACTTGTGTCCGCGACGATTGCGTCAGGCTCTATGTCCCATGGGTCAAAAACGGCGGCCGGACTGCGCTTTACCCATGCAGTTCTCCAGCCGGCCGTGTGGGCACCGATGACATCAAACGGATTGCCCGACACGAGCCAGATATCTTCCTGTGCAGCACCGGTTTCCTTCAGGAAGTGTTTGTAAACAGCAGGGTCCGGTTTGAAGCTCTGCACATCGTGAACGCTGACGATCCCGTCTAACGCTGCATCAAGCCCGGCGTGCGCGAGCAGGTATGCCAGCTCATCCGGCTCACCGTTTGAAAACGCGAAGTTACGGTATCCGGCGTCCTTCAATCCGTGCAAAGATTCCGCCACCTCTTCATAGGCCGGTAACTCCCGATACTGTGCGAGGAGCTCCTGTTTGACAACGACAGACAATTCAACCTGTAATTGCATAGCAGTGTAGTCGAGCGCCTGACTCGTGCAAACGGAAAACGGCCGATAGTCGCGGCCGAGTCCACGCCGAAACAGGTACTCAATCTGTTTATCCCGCCACAGTTGTGCGAAGGCCGGCGTCTTGTCGCCCGCGATGCTTTGCAGTCGTTGCGAGATGCCAAACGGATCGATCAGCGTGCCATAAACATCAAAAGCCAGCGTTGTTGTCACGAGGTTGACGCCCGATCTTGATAGCTGGCGCTGATTTCGTGCATTTTGGTCTCGATCCAGTCCTGCACGATCCGGTTGGTCTCTTTGGGTGGCCGGCCGGCCGGGTCGACCGGCGGCCCGATGCAAAAACGGATCAGGCCGGGCTTTTTGATAAGCCCTCGCCGCGGCCATAAATCGCCGGCGTTGTGTGCCACCGGGACTATGAGGCAGCCAACCTCCCTGGCCAATGCCGCACCGCTGACTCCGAATTTTTTGGTTTGCCCGGCTGGCACGCGGGTGCCCTCGGGAAAAATCGTTATCCAGATTCCCCTGGCAAGACGCTCGCGCCCTTGCTCAATCACCCGTGTCACCGCAGTGTGGCCGGCGCTGCGATCGATGGCAATCGGCCGCATGGCGGCAAGACCCCAGCCGAACAATGGTATCCACTGGAGCTCCCGTTTCACTACCCAGGTTTGCGGCGGGAAGATCGCGAGCTGGGCGTAGGTTTCAAACACCGTGGTGTGTTTGATCATGATGACGCTCGGTTCCGCCGGGATATTTTCCCGTCCTTCGATCACATAGTCCAGACCACAAACGATACGCCCAACCCATAGCATGCTTTTGCCCCAGTTCCTCGCTATCGCAGAGCGCACCGCAAAAGGAAACGGCCACATCAGGAAAATCGACATTGAAGCGATGACGACCGACGCAAAAAAATAGAACTGGAACAGGAGCGACCGCAACAACAACATATCAGGAGGCCTGCTTCCTGGTTTCCGCAATCAATTGTGTTGCTGCAGCATCCAGATCCGCGAAAGTCTCTACGCTGTCTCCGCGTTGCTGCAGATCAGCGGCGGTTTTGCTGCCTTTGCCCGTTAACACCAGAATCGGTCGCGCATTAACCGCCCGCGCAGCCTCGAGATCACGTTCGGAATCACCAACAATCGGAACACCGTCGAGCGGTACCCCGTACAGGCGGGACAGTTGTTTGTATAGTCCCGGTGCCGGTTTTCTGCACTCGCAGCCATCGTCCGGATGGTGTGGACAATAAACAAT
>JADFGH010000323.1 GCA_022567775.1 Pseudomonadota bacterium
TTGGTTGTATGACCTCTGGCGGCAAGCGGGGGCCGGGTGCCGTCTTGTCCCAGTCCAGTGTATCCAGGTAGTCGCGGACAAACTGTTTGTCAAAACTCGGTGGACTGATGCCGGTCCGGTAGTCGCTTAGCGGCCAGAACCGCGATGAATCGGGTGTCAGGATTTCGTCAATAATATAAAGACGCCCCTGGTCATCCTGTCCGAATTCAAACTTGGTATCGGCAATGATGATGCCTCTGCCAAGCGCGTATTCTGCCGCGCGTTCGTAAATTTGAATGGAAACCGCCCGCACCTGTTCCGCAAGATCATCGCCGATCATCTGCTGCACGGTTTCGAAGCTGATGTTTTCATCGTGATCACCCGCATCGGCTTTAGTGGCCGGTGTGAACAATGTCTGCGGTAGTTTGCCCGCCTGTTCAAGTCCCGGGGGCAAGTCAATGCCGCAAACCTGTCCGGTTTGCTGGTAGTCGCGCCAGCCGGACCCGATGAGGTAGCCGCGCACAACAGCCTCGATCGGTAATGGCCGCAGCCGTCGTGTGACGATGGAGCGCTGCTCGAGCGATTGCCGCGACTCATTGTCGTCGATTATTGAATTCAGCTTGCGATCCGTAAGGTGATTGGGAATGAGGTCTTCCATCATTTCGAACCAGAAATTCGAGATCCGGGTTAGTACCTGCCCTTTGCCCGGAACCGGGTCGGGCATCACAACGTCATAGGCTGAAAGACGATCCGTTGTCACGATCAGCAAGTGGTCATCGTCAACGCTGTATATATCGCGCACCTTGCCGCGGTAGATTCGGTCCAGCCCGGCGACGGTCGATTCAAACAAGGTGTCGGAAGTACTCATGCGTATTATTGGAAGCGTAATTGAAGCGGATGATGGCGGTTCGATGTCGGCGTAGCAAGTAGCGGTGGTGGGAATACGCTGCAGCTGCGGTTAGCATGAGCGGATGGAGCGAACGAATCTATTCCAGGCCGCGCCGCATGCCTTATTGGGGTAAGGTCATTGGGACACTCGGCGGCCTGGCCATAGGCCGTCCCTGGATGGCGATCATTGGCCTGTTGGTAGGCCATCAGTTCGATCGCGGATTCGCTGATCGATTCACGCGCTTCGGTCCCAATGTATCTGCTGCGCGGCTGGAGCAACTGCCGCAGCAGTACCTGCGCGCGCTGTTCGAAATCATGGGCCACCTCGCCAAGGTCGATGGCCGGGTGACGGAGGATGAGATCAGGGCAGCCAGGGCGCTCATGCATCGACTTGGTCTTGGGCCATCGGAAATACGCAGGGCTATCAACTGGTTTGAGAGCGGTAAAGAGGCATCCTATCCACTGGTTTCCACGTTACGAAGCATGCGCGGCCAGAGTGCGCGTCGCGCAGATATGCGCGGATTGTTTGTTCGCCTGCTGATGGAAGTCGCCTTGTCAAAATCGTCGCTACAGCAAACTGAGCGCGCGACAATCTGGACGATTTGCAAGGAACTCGATATTGGACGGGTCGAGCTGGCACAACTGGAGGCAATGCTTCGCGCGCAGCGCGGTTTTCGCAAATCCGCTTCAGGCACTGCCGACAGCAAGCGCGTCAACGATGCTTACGTCGCACTCGGCATTGACAGGTCGTCCACCAATAATGAAATCAAGAAAGCGTACCGGCGGCTCATGAACAAGAATCACCCCGACAAACTGGTGTCGGCCAATCCAGATGCGGCGGTGCTGGCCGAGGCGGAAAGGCGGACACGCGAAGTCCGAGGTGCTTATGAGTTGCTCAAGGCACGCCGCAGTATTCGATGACGGCGCCAGAATCGGCTCGTGAAATCAACCTGGGACTTCGTTAAAGTTTGCCGTTAACCAAAAAAGGACACCCGACTGTGGAAGCGCTGATTGCCCCATCTATCCTCTCCGCCGACTTTGCCCGCTTAGGCGACGACGTTAATGCTGTCCTTGATGCTGGCGCGGACGTCGTGCACTTCGATGTCATGGACAATCATTTTGTACCGAACCTGACGATTGGCCCACTGATTTGCGAGGCGTTGCGCGATCACGGAATTACGGCGCCCATCGATGTGCATCTTATGGTCGATCCCGTGGACCGCATCATTCCCGATTTTGCCAAGGCCGGCGCCAGCTACATTACATTTCATCCGGAGGCCAGTCGTCATGTGCACCGGACCATTAGTCTCATCCGCGAGCATGGCTGCAAGCCCGGCCTCGTATTCAACCCGGCGACGCCATTGACCTGGCTGGAACACGTTATCTGGGAGCTCGACATGGTGCTGATCATGTCTGTCAATCCAGGCTTCGGCGGTCAGGAATTCATCGAATCGTCATTGGCAAAATTGCGACAGGCGAGGGAGATGATTGACGACAGCGGCCACGAGATTCGCCTCGAAATCGACGGAGGCGTGAAGGTCAGCAATATCGGTGAGATCGCGGCGGCAGGTGCCGACACATTTGTAGCCGGCTCTGCAATATTCGGTAGCGACAACTACGCCGTCACTATCGCGGAATTGAAATCCGAGATTACCGCGGCTGTGAGCTAGCGCGAAGATCGAATCTCCGCAAATGTGTCGTAGGAGCCTGGCCCACCGGGCGATCAAAAGTGAAGCGTGCGAATGATTCGAATCGCTCGCTGGGGCGAGTTCCTACAGGCGAGCTCTTACTATATTTTTCTGTTTGGTCTCGCGCCGTACACTACAATCGTCTTGCCACTGGCTGAAACCAGACCCTGTTCTTCGAGCACCTTCAGAACACGCCCCGCCATTTCACGCGAACAACCGACCAGCCGACTCAATTCCTGGCGGCTGACTTTGATCTGCATGCCATCCGGATGAGTCATCGCGTCCGGTTCGTTACACAGGTCCATGATAGCGTGCGCAACGCGACCGGTTACATCGACGAAGGCCAGGTCGCCAAGCTTGCGGTTGGTACGATCCAGTCTCGTCGCAAGCTGCGTTGCGAGTTCGAACACCAGCCCGGGACTTTCGCTCGCAATTTGACGGAATCGCGGATAGGTCATTTCGGCGATTTCGCATTCAGTGCGCGTGCGAACCCAGGCGCTTCGCGTCGGTTGTTCGTAGAAAAGACCCATCTCGCCGAAGAACTGCCCCTTGTTCAGGTAGGCGAGCACCATCTCGTTG
>JADFGH010000324.1 GCA_022567775.1 Pseudomonadota bacterium
GGAACATTCGGAATCGGGCGCCGTGCTGACAACGGTCGCTGAGGATCTGTTTGCGCAAAACCAGTTCGATCTTGCCCTCGCAGTCGGCCAGCTTGTCGTCAACAAACAGCCGCCGGTACAGCAACCGCTCGCGCGCACCGCGTGGACGGTGATCGCACATTCGCAATTCGATCTGAATAATTTCGCCCAGGCGGAGCAGGCCTATTACAGGCTGCGTCCGTTTACGCCGGCTGATGATCTGCAGGCACAGCAGGACATCAAGGACAGAATTGCCTCCTCGATATACAAGCAGGGTGAGCTGGCGCGTGACGATGGCGACCTGGAATCAGCGGTGACGCATTTCCGCCGGCTCGGTCAGGCGGTGCCGGATTCAGATATCCGGGCGACTGCCGAATACGACGCTGCAGCGGCGCTTATTACCATGGGCTCGTGGACACTCGCATCGACGGTGCTCGAAGATTTCCGTCGCGATTACCCGGATAGCGAATTTTCTGACGATGTTACCCGCAAACTGGCGGCTACCTACCTTGAGTCCGGACGGAGCGCGGCGGCCGCCGGCGAATTCGTACGCATCGCCCATGCCCCAGCAAGCAGCGATGACGTGCGCCGGGAAGCATTGTGGAAGGCGGCTGACCTCTATAAGGACAGTATGCAATTGCTTGAGGAGCAGGGCGTTCTGGAGGACATCCTCGCCCGTTACCCGAAGCCGGTTTCAGAGTCCATCGAAGCGCGATTCCGCCTGCTCGAGATAGCGGAGATTAACGGCAATGCACAGGTCCGCACGCAGATTCTTCGTGACATGGTTCGCGTCGATGCGAGCGCGGGTGCAGAGCGGTCTGACCGCACCAGGTTCCTGGCCGCGAAGGCATCGCTGGAACTCGCCGAACCGGTGCGCCGCAGTTTCGTGGCGCTGAAGATCACGCAGCCGCTCGCCGACAGCATGGGTCTCAAGAAGTCACTGATGGAAGAGGTGCTGGAAGTGTACGGCGCTGCAGCGGAATACGGTGTTGCAGAGGTGACAACAGCAGCAACTTTCCGGCTTGGTGAGGTTTATCAGCAGTTCAGCAAGGACCTGATGGATTCCGAGCGGCCGCGGGACCTCGACGAGGCGGCCCTTGAGCAATACGACCTGTTACTTGAAGAGCAGACCTTTCCGTTCGAGGAGAAAGCCATCGAACTGTACCAGGTAAATGCTGCGCGGACGGCCGATGGCGTTTACGACGAATGGATCAGAAAAAGTTTTGCAGCGCTGGCAGTCCTGGTGCCGGCCCGATACGCAAAAACGGAGCGCAGCGAAAATGTCGTTACGGCGCTTTACTGACAATTGCAAAAAATACGGCCTTGCACTGCTGGTGCTAAGCGCGCTGGTGCTGGCAGGTTGTGCCACGGGTCCGGGATCGAAACGAGTCAGCGGCACAAAAGACGTGCGAACGGGTCCGGACGGGCGGCTGATCGGGACACGAGAAGTGCCACCCAAAGCACAAACTCTGTATGAGCAGGCAGTGGCAGCGATGGCGGCCGGCGACATCATCGATGCGGAGCTCCGTTTCCAGGAGTTTCTGCTGCGCTACCCCGACTACCCCGGGGGGCACGTCAACCTGGCGATCATCTTTGCCGGCCGGGGCGACGACAAAGCGGTGGAAGACAGCCTGACCGATGCCCTGATCCTCGACCCGGAGCATCCGGTCGCGCTGAATCAGCTTGGCATGCTGCGGCGGCGGCAGGGCAAGTTTCTCGAGGCAGAATCCGCTTATTTGAAGGCCGTCACAGCCAGCCCCGGCTATGCCTTGGCACACTACAACCTGGGCGTCCTTAATGATCTCTATTTACGGCGCCTCGATGCCGCATTGCAGCATTACGAGCGCTACCAGGAGCTTGCGGGTGAGGACAACCAGGTCACGAAATGGATTGTGGATCTGAAGCGGCGCATCGGCGTCGCACAAAGAACCGCTAATGTGACGGAGTAACGGGCATGCAGACGATTCTCCATAGATTATTGCTGTTGCTGCTGCTGGCCACGGCCGGACTTGCTGCACAAGCGCAACAGAGCGGCGGCGAGGTCAAGGGGGACGAGACCCTGGCGGCACAGATCGATGAGCTCGAGCCCAGCATGTCGATGCAGGATCTGACAGCGAAAGACGAGGTAAGCGAGCCAAACTTGTCGACGCAACAACTGTCAGCAGAACGAGCGGCAATCGAACCAGGTCTGTCGTCTGCGGAGCTTTTGCTGGCAGGGCAGCGGACAGAGTCCATTGCTCCAACCGCAGTGCTGGCGCAGGACATACGCAGAAGCACAACGGGTAACCGGGTAATGGACGAGATGGAACTGGGACGTACGGAGATTACCGGCAACCAGGAGTTACCGAAGGTGCTTTACATCGTCCCGTGGCGGAAGTCTGACCCGGGAGATTTGACCGGGAAACCCGTCAATACATTGCTCGACGAAGTGCTGGCACCGATCGACAGATCAGAGTTTATTCGACAGGTTGATTACTACCACGACCTGTACGGTAAAGACGAAAAGTAGTCTGAGGTTTTTGCAAAACGATTTGATTTAGAAGAGGAGTAATCAAATGGACGCTTTAAGCGGTTTCGTGCGTTTTTTCCAACAGGGTGGGTTGTTCATGTACCCGATCCTGATCGTGTTCGCGCTGGGACTGGCAATTGCGGTCGAGCGCTGGACGTATCTGACCATGTCCGGTGCCACTAACCGCGCGCTTTGGAAAAAAATCGTGCCTTATCTGAAGGCCGGTAATTTTCAGGAAGCGGCGGCGCTCACCGCAAAATCAAAAGCAGCCATCGGTTCCATCCTGACCTACGGCCTCTATCGCGTTAAGTCTGCGCGACGCCGTGACGATGTCGAGAAGGCGATGGAGGAGAGCCTGATGGAAGTGCTGCCGCGTCTCGAAAAACGCACGCACTATCTTGCCACGCTCGCGAATATTGCCACCCTGCTCGGACTGCTCGGCACCATTATCGGCCTGATTCGCGCGTTTACGGCAGTCTCGAATGCAAATCCGGCGGATAAAGCCGACTTGCTTTCAGCCAGTATATCGGTCGCGATGAACACGACCGCATTCGGTCTCATGGTCGCAATTCCGCTGCTCCTGATACATGCGCTATTGCAG
>JADFGH010000325.1 GCA_022567775.1 Pseudomonadota bacterium
GCCTTCGTTATCTGTTTTGTGCTGCTGGAGGTGATGTGCATCGTGCTCGCAGTAGTGACCTATGAGCTTACCGTGAGATTTGCTGAAGCTGTCATCATCGACGACACGCGCGCCGGTTTCATCATGCGTACGTTCGCCATCAGCTCCATCGTTATTGCGCTTGCCATGCGCTACCTGTACGTATCGAGTGAGTGGCGTCGCAGTATCGTGCTCGAAGCACAGGCACGCATCAGCGCACTGCAGGCCCTGATCCGCCCGCATTTTCTTTTCAACAGCATGAATACGATCGCTTCACTGACCAGGAGCAATCCCAAACAGGCCGAAGAGGCCATCGAGGATCTTGCCGACCTGTTGCGCGCAAACCTCAGCGCACCCAAAGACCGGACGACATTGAAAGAAGAACTGGAAGTTGCCGCAATTTACCAGCGCATCGAGAAACTTCGCCTTGGCGATCGGCTTTCAGTCCGTTGGGACATCGACGAGTTGCCAATGCGTGCGCTGATTCCGAGCCTGACCATTCAACCTTTGCTGGAAAATGCGATCTACCATGGCATCGAGTTACTGCCGGACGGCGGCGAGGTCAAGGTCACTGGCAGACGTATAAATGACGACTTGCACATCACTATCAGAAATCCGGTCGCGCCCGATCGGGCGCGCAGGAAGGACGGCAACAAGATGGCGATGGCCAATATCCGGCAGCGCTTCGAGCTGGCGTACGGCAATCGGGCAACGGTCAATGTCGAGGAAACAGACAGCGACTACAAGGTGCAATTGCAATTTCCCTGTGAGGAGAGCACCACGTGAATATATTGATCGTCGACGATGAAGCGCCGGCGCGCGACCGGTTGCGGCGACTGCTCGAGGAAGACCACGCACATGTGGTTGTTGGCGAAGCCGGAAACGGCAAGCGGGCGCTCGAACTGGCGGCAGAACTCGAGCCCGACGTCGTATTGCTGGACATTCGTATGCCCGGTCTCAGCGGCATCGAGACAGCGCATCATTTGAATACGTTTGAGAATCCACCGGCCGTCATTTTCGCAACTGCCTATGATGAGTATGCCATCGAGGCATTCGAAGCCAGCGCCATAGGATATGTGCTGAAGCCGGTGCGGCGCGAGCGCCTTGATCAGGCGCTTGAATTGGCGGGGCGCCTCAGCAACAGCGTTCTCGGTGACGTTGCAAGGAAATCCGGCATATCCGATCGCCGCAAACATTTATGCAAGCAATCGCAGGGTGAGTTGAAATTGATTCCTGTCAGCGACGTACAGTATTTTCTCGCGGATCAAAAGTATGTAAGCGTATTTCACACCAACGGGCAGGATCTCATTGACGACTCGTTGAAGGCGCTTGAAGAAGAATTTGCCGACACGTTCGTACGAATTCACCGTGGAGCACTGGTTGCTGTATCAAGCATCGATTCACTGAGAAAAACCGAAGACGGGCGCTCACAGGTCATGCTGCGCGGCAGCGGTACCGACGATAACGAGGGACTCATTGTGAGCCGGCGCCACCTGACAAACGTCAAACACCGCCTGAAGAAAGGGTAAGCCGCTTGGAAATCCGAATTGCGACGCGCAAAAGCGAGCTTGCACTGTGGCAGGCCAAACACGTTGCGGGCCTGCTTGATGAACTGCCAGAGGTATCGAAGGTCACACTGGTCCCTTTATCAACTCGCGGTGACCAAATTCTCGACAAGAGTCTGCAAAAGATAGGTGGCAAGGGCCTGTTCATCAAAGAACTTGAAGTCGCGATGCAGGCAGGGGAAGCAGACATTGCCGTGCATTCAATGAAGGACGTTCCTGCGGCAATGCCGGCCGGCTTTTGTATCGCCGCCTTTCTCGAGCGGGCCAGCCCCGCCGATGCCCTGGTATCCGCGACTGCTTGCGGACTCTCCGCATTGCCTGAGGGCGCTGTTATCGGTAGCTCCAGCCTGCGCCGGCAAGCACAATTGCTCGCCCTGCGTCCCGACGTGGCGGTCAAACCGCTGCGCGGCAACGTCACGACCCGCCTGGGCAAACTGGATGACGGTGACTACCAGGCAATCGTCCTCGCAAGCGCAGGCTTGCAGCGCCTTGGCCTCGAATCACGTATCAGTGAAGAATTCGGGCCGCAGCAAATGTTGCCGGCGGCGGCCCAGGGAGTAATCGGGATCGAGTGCGACCAGACCCGGCACGACCTTCGCGATTTGCTGGCCCCGCTCGGGCATGCAGAGACCAGGATGACGACGCTAGCCGAACGGGCCGTGGCATTGACACTCAACGCGAATTGCCAGTCGCCGGTCGCAAGTTTGGCGGCGATCACCGAGGGGATACTGACGATTGACGCATTGGTTGCATCGACTGACGGTCGCAGGATTCTTCGCGAGCGCTCGACAGGTCCCTCGAGCGAGGCTGAATCGATTGGCACACAGGTCGCACAGCGCTTGCTGGACCAGGGCGCGGGCGAGCTTCTCGGCGAGGCGCAATCGTGAGCGAAGCCGGTCTTGCCGGGTGCGGCGTACTGATTACACGGCCAGAGCATCAATCGCAGGAACTGGCGGCCGGTGTAAAAGCGGCAGGTGGCACTGTTTTTCATTTTCCGGCGATTGACATCGTCGGCCGTGACATGGATGAAATTCGCCGGAAGCTGACAGCGCTTGCTGAACCGGACATCATCGTATTCGTAAGCAGGAATGCGGTCACTCACGGTTTGGCAGCGGTAAAAGACTGCCAC
Source organism: Pseudomonadota bacterium (assembly GCA_022567775.1). Lineage (GTDB taxonomy): Bacteria > Pseudomonadota > Gammaproteobacteria > Steroidobacterales > Woeseiaceae > SZUA-117. The sequence goes on from JADFGH010000325.1 coordinate 2,713, forward strand.
GCAAGGATCGCCGCCGTCGGCCCGGCGACCCGGCATGCCATCGAGTCCGCTGGCGGGACCGTCGATATTTTTCCTGAGAGTGGTTTCGACAGCGAGCATCTTTTAAAACATGCTGCACTGCAGGATGTAGACGGCAGGAACGTAATGATCGTGCGCGGACAAAGCGGCCGCGAGCTGCTGGCGGAAACATTGAGAGAACGCGGGGCTAATGTGGATTATCTTTGCGTTTACGAACGCACACCGTATGAACCCACGCCAGCCGAACTGGAAGATCTCGAGTCCGCACTGGTCGAGGGGAGGATCCGGTTTGTGACCGTTATGAGCGTGGAAACTCTCGAATACCTGGTGCAGATAATTCCTGCGCAGGCCTTAGGCTTGTTGCGCCAATCGACACTGGTGGC